>JAHKKL010000406.1 GCA_020027635.1 Gammaproteobacteria bacterium | reverse complement strand
CCTCGCCCTCTCGGGGGCCTGCCACCTCGATCTCCTCGATCGCCAGTGGCTTTCCGGGCTCCCAGGCAACGGCGGCGCGCGCTTTCATCAGTCTTTTCTCCCATGAAAAGTCACGTAGTCTACCACCCACCGCTCCCGGAATTCGAACCGTTGCTTTTCTCCCCTCGCAAACGCTCCAGCGACGGCTTTGCCAGGCGCTTGTGGCTGTCGAAACCGGGACGGCATATCCGGGGACCTCAACCATGCCCCGGCACAAATGCGCGGAACAATCCGGCTACTCACCCACCAGTTCCACGATGCGATAAATCGGCTCCCCCGTGTCTGAAACGAGAGGCGCGAAACAGTCGAACGCCGCACGCACCTCATCCCGCAGTTTCCACGGCGGGTTGACTACAATCATGCCGGCACCCGTCATCCCTCTGCCGTTGTGCCTCGTGGTGAGGCAGACCTCGTAGAGGTGTATGCGGCGCATGCCGCTGTTGATAAAAGCCGCTTCCAGTGCCTTCACGCGATGTGGTTCCACCAGCGGATACCACAGGGCGTAGACACCGGTCGCGAAACGCCTGTGCAGGGCCTGAACATGGGCGGCCACCCGGGCGTAGTCCTGCTTGATTTCGTAGGAGGGGTCGATGAGCACCAGGGCGCGTCTTTCAAGCGGAGGAATCAGCGCAAGGCTGCGATCGAAGCCGTCCTCGAAGTGGCAGCAGACGCGCCTGTCCTTCTCAAAAAGCCGCTGCAGGCGCGGAAAATCCTGCGGGTGTAGCTCGCACAGATCCAGCCGGTCCTGCGTGCGCAGCATTCGCCGGGCGAACCAGGGAGAACCGGGGTAATGTCGCAGGGCATCGCCCGCATTGCATTCCGCCACCAGCTCACCATAAGCGGCCAAGGCCACGGGGAGATCATTACGTCCCCAGAGTCTCCCGATACCGTTGCGGTATTCACCGGTCGTGCCGGCTTCCGCGGAATCCAGACGGTAAACGCCCGCACCGGCATGGGTGTCGATATAACGAACCGGAGCCGGTTTTTGTGTCAGATGGGCAAGGATACGGCACACAACCAGGTGTTTCAGGACATCGGCATAGTTGCCGGCGTGAAAGGCATGACGATAGCTAAGCATACCGGGTTGGCTCACACTGACGGGATTCCAGGCGGGAGGTACGCGCCTGCAACCCCGCAGATTGTATACCTGTCTTCACCAGGTCGCGTCCGATCGCGGTCGAGACAACCGCGACGGGCACATGGGCAAGACCGCAAGACACGTTCATACCGTCCCAGGCTTGCCGTGTCCGGCTGCTGGCCGCACGGGTGCCGATCCCCGCGCATGTGGCAATGGCCTAACACGACACCCGGTCCTTTGGCACGGAGGCCGGCAATTACTTATAATCGGGCGCCTTATCCGTCACTCCACGGTAATCCCCATGACCGCCATCGGCACTCCCCTCTCCGCTTCCGCAACCCGCGTGCTGTTCTGCGGCGGCGGCGAACTCGGCAAGGAAGTGGTAATCGAACTGCAGCGACTCGGCGTTGAGGTGATCGTCATCGACCGTTATCACAACGCCCCCGCCATGCAGGTAGCGCACCGCAGCCATGCGATCTCCATGCTGGATGGCTCGGCCCTGCGTACCGTGATCGAACTGGAGAAGCCCGATTTTATCGTTCCCGAAATCGAGGCCATCGCCACCGACACCCTGGTCGAGCTGGAAGCGGAGGGCTATACCGTGATCCCCACCGCCCGCGCGGCGCGCCTGACCATGAACCGCGAGGGTATACGCCGGCTGGCCGCCGAGGAGCTGGGCATCAAGACATCCCCCTACCGCTTTGCGGCAACCCGAGGGGAATTCGACCGGGCCGTCGCGGACATCGGTCTGCCCTGTGTGGTGAAACCCATCATGAGCTCCTCCGGCAAGGGCCAGAGCACCCTGGTAGAGCCGACCGACATCGGTCCGGCCTGGGAGTACGCGCAGGCCGGCGGGCGCGGCGCCGCCGGCAAGGTGATCGTCGAGGGTTTCGTGGATTTCGATTTCGAGATCACGCAGCTCACCTTGCGTCACACCGGCGGCACCAGCTTCTGCGAGCCGATCGGTCATGTGCAGGTCAACGGCGACTATCGCCAGTCCTGGCAGCCCCAGCCCATGAGCGAGACGGCTCTGGCGAAGGCGCGCGCCATCGCCGGGAAAGTCACCGGCGCGCTGGGAGGACGAGGCATCTTCGGCGTGGAATTGTTTATCCAGGGTGATGAGGTCATCTTCAGCGAGGTATCGCCGCGACCACATGATACCGGCATGGTCACGATGATCTCCCAGGACCTGTCGCAGTTCGCGCTGCACGCCCGTGCCATCCTCGGCCTGCCGGTGCCGAACATCCATTTCCACGGGCCGTCCGCCTCCAGCGTCATCCTTGCGGAGGGCGAATCGACCCAGCTCAGCTACGGCAACCTGGAGGAAGCGCTCAAGGCGCCGGATACCCAACTGCGATTGTTCGGAAAGCCCGAGGTCAGCGGTCACCGCCGCATGGGTGTGGTGCTGGCGCGAGGCGAGACCATCGAGGCAGCGTTGCAGAAAGCCAAACGCGCTTCGGAAGCCGTATCAATCGCACTCTAGCGAGGAATCGGCTTCTGTCGTACGCATTC
>JAHKKL010000405.1 GCA_020027635.1 Gammaproteobacteria bacterium | reverse complement strand
TAAGAATGTAGCCTGGGTTGAGCGGCAGCGAAACCCGGGTTTCACTGCGTTCAACCCAGGCTACCTCCTGATCAATTGTGCTTAAGTAAGTACCATTCGTATCCGGCCCCTTTTCTGCTCGCGGTCTTACTGGCCAAGATGCGCTAGGGCGGCGCGCAACGGAGCACTGGAGATCTGAATCAGTCCGGAGTAAGGCTTGTACATCTCCAGGATCAGGAAGATTGCGCCGGAAACCGACAGCGCGGAGACGAACAAGCTGGAAATCACGGTCCCGTTGAATGGGGCGAAGAGGCCGAAACTGATGAAAATGAAAGTGAGCCAGAGAACCAGCACGACGAGCAACGGTACGGAAACTGAGGTAGCCGCCTGTTCGTACCTCAACCAGCGCATTTTTCCAAGATCCATCGCGATACTCAAGGCCTGGCTCTGGAGCGAGCGTTGCACGTCGTTTTTCGGCGAGAGCCCCTGGATTTTTCCGTAGACAATTTCGCCGCCGGCGGGCGGCGTTGCCATCGGGGAAGAGTCGTCATTCGACCACAGCTGATCAAGAAGGTGGGCAGCAGCGCCGCGCAGCAGACCGCGCGTCTCCTTCGTCTCCGGTCCGTACACGGCCATAATGCGGTCGAGCAAGGCGATGTTGGCAGACATCTGTGTCAGTTCCGCGCTTTGCGCGTCGCAAGAACTCTTGGCCGAGGCGACCAGCAGGCCCAGGACAAGAGCGGCCATCGTCCCGACCAGTCCCATTCCTAGCTTGACGACATCCTTGGTATCGGCGCTCAGATGCTGCCGGGGCAGAACGGCATTAAGAAAAATGCCGAGCAGCGCCCCACCAAAAACGCACGCGAACACGATCAGGCTGATTGTGACGGAACTCATGATCACCCACTCCTGCGAGACACCGCGATGGCAACGGCCCTGTGGAAGCACCCTTATACACCGTGTCTACAGTGTTTAAAATCGGAGAAAGCGCTTTACGAAGTTATTCATAAAAAATAACAAAACATCGCACTCTCGCGCGCATCAGTTATTCAGTGCTGGAGTTTTTCAACACTATCGCCGTAACCCGGCAGGTGACCATTATTCCGGGTTACGCCCTTCGGGCTAACACAACCCGGATCCCCGCTTTCGCGGGGCTGACGTGTTCAGCGATTCTCGCGAAATGATGTTTTGATCTGCGTCGGTTGTCCGCGCAAGGCGGGGATGGATGCCGGCGCAACCTGGCGGCTCAGAGGTGTTCGCGCAGGTGGGCGCAGATGCGTCCTTCCAGCCAGTAGCGTGCCCGGAAGGGAAGGCCGTCAGCGACAAAGCCGACGTGGCCGCCGCGGCGTGACAGTTCCAGGGTCATGCCGGGACCGAGTTCGCTGTCCGTGGGGATCGCGTCCTCGGGAACGAAGGGATCGTCCGCGGCGTGCAGGATGAGCGTCGGCGTCGTGATCGCACTCAGATACTGCCGGCTGCTCGAACGGCCGTAGTAGTCGTCCACGCCGCGGAACCCGTGCAGCGGCGCCGTGACTTCATTGTCGAATTGGCGGAAGGTGTCGAGCGCGTCGAGTCGCGTCAGGCTGACCGGCATGGTGTGGGCGGGCAACTTCGCCCGGTAGGAGCGGCGCAGCTTGTTCAGCAGGTAACGCTGGTAGATCCGTGAAAAGCCCTGCTCGAGGCGCCAGGCGGCGCGATCCAGTTCGAACGGCACGGAGACGGCGACGGCCGTGCGGACAGGGCCCATGCCCGCGCCTTCACCCAGCGCTTTCAACAGGACATTGCCGCCCAGCGAATAACCGATGACCGCGAGCGATGTCGAGGCGTCGCGCTCTGCCAAGCGCGCGATGACGAAGCGCAGGTCCACGGTCTCCCCGGAGTGGTAGCTGCGCGCGCGGCGGTTGGGCTCCCCGCTGCAGCCCCGGAAGTACATCAGCACCGCCCGATACCCCGCGGCGACCAGCGCCTCGAGGATGCCGCCCGTGTAATGGGATTCGAGCGAACCTTCCAGCCCGTGCAGGACCAGCACCAGCGCGCTGCCGTCGTTCCGCGTCCAGTCGAGGTCGAGGAAATCCCCGTCAGGGAGTTCGAGCCGTTCCCGTGTCAGTTCGGGATGGCGCCGGCGCCGGCACAGACTCGGATAGAGCGTCTGCAGGTGCGGGCCCGGCAGCCACCAGGCCGGGCGGAACGCGCTCTCGGCGATCATGCCCGGCCCGGCCGTTCGGCCCCGTTTCAGGAAGCGCGGTGGCGGATCAGGTCATCGACCACGGAGGGATCGGCGAGGGTCGTGGTGTCGCCCAGATTGGCCATGTCGTTGGCGGCGATCTTGCGCAGGATGCGGCGCATGATCTTGCCGGAGCGGGTCTTCGGCAGTCCCGGCGCCCACTGGATGACATCCGGTGTGGCAATCGGCCCGATTTCGGTGCGCACCAGCTTGATGAGTTCCTTGCGCAGCGCCTCGCTCGGCTCCACGCCCTTCACCAGGGTGACGTAGGCATAGATGCCCTGACCCTTGATGTCGTGCGGGTAGCCGACCACCGCGGCCTCGGCCACGGCGTCATGCAGCACCAGCGCGCTTTCCAGTTCCGCGGTGCCGATGCGGTGTCCGGAGACGTTGAGCACGTCGTCCACGCGCCCGGTGATCCAGTAAA
>JAHKKL010000404.1 GCA_020027635.1 Gammaproteobacteria bacterium | reverse complement strand
CGCCCATCACCCTGGCCATCATCGTGCTGCTGTTGTATCTCAATTTCCGCAGGTTCGCCGAGGTGCTTATCATCATCGGCACCCTGCCGCTGGCGCTGGTGGGCGGCTTCTGGCTGCTCTACTGGCTGGATTACAACCTGTCGGTGGCGGCCGGCGTCGGCTTCATCGCGCTCGCCGGGGTCGCGGTGGAGATCGGCGTGGTGATGCTGGTGTATCTCAACCAGGCGATGCAGCGCCGGCGCGAGCAGGCGCAGCGGGAACAGCGCGGGCTGACGGCGGCCGATGTCCGCGCCGCCGTCGTCGACGGCGCCCTGCTGCGGGTGCGCCCCGTCATGATGACCAAGGCGGCCATCATCGCCGGCCTGCTGCCGATCATGCTGGGCGGCGGCACCGGCGCGGAGGTCATGCGCCGCATCGCCGCCCCCATGGTGGGCGGCATGCTCAGCGTCTCCCTGCTGACACTGGTGGTGATTCCGGCGGTGTATCTGCTGTGGAAGGAACACGCCCGGAAGCACTCGACCGAAGCGCGGCAAGAGCAACGGGAAATCTGACGACAACGAAGCTACGCCATGGCCTGCTGTTCAATACCCTGCAACGACACCAGCCGCTTCTTCTCGCGGCTGGCGCGTCTGTATCGCTGGCGGTTTCGCCTGTTCGGATTCGAAAAAACCCAGCGGCAGCTGCTTGAGGGCATCCGGCAGGCCGGCCTCGAGGAGGCCACCCTGCTCGAAATCGGCTGCGGTGCGGGTCACCTTCACCAGGCGCTGCTGCAGGCGGGCGCACGCCAGGCCGTCGGCGTCGACCTGTCCGCACGCCTGCTCGGGGAGGCGCGGCGCCAGGCGCAGCAGGCGGGACTGTCCGCGCGCACCGATTACCGCCAGGGTGATTTTGTCGCGCTGGCCGATGAGATCCCAGCGGCGGATATCGCCATTCTGGACAAGGTGGTCTGCTGCTACCCCGATCCCGAGCGGCTGCTCGCGGCGGCCCTGGACAGGACGCGGCGGGTGCTCGCACTCACCTACCCGCGCGACCGCCTGTTGACCCGCAGCGGGGTCGCGCTGATGGCCGCTCTGCTGCGGCTTACCGGCTGCCGCTTCCGCCCCTATGTCCACGATCCGGCCAGCATCGAACGCTGGATCAGGCACGCAGGCTTTCGCCGTCACTGCCGCGCGCGCACCTTTGCCTGGCTGACGGAAATTCACCTGCGCGACTGAACGGGCGCGCTGCAGCGCCGGAGCCTGTAACGATCCGCGCTTGCCGGCACGGGGTGGGCGGCGCAGCCGGGTGGGAAAATTAAGCTTCAGTTAAGCCCCGCGCACTATCTTTCCTCCAAATTCGCTTAGGGAAGCTCTGATTAAGTCCGTTCGTGGTGAGCCTGTCGAACCATGAACGGACGAATCGCCTGACATTTATGGCATTTCCCGTTCACCCTTCGACAAGCTCAGGGCGAACGGGAGACTTGATCAGAGCTTCCTTAATTGAAATGTATTGATCATTGCGAGCGCAGCGCGGCAATCTCATAGTTTAGAATCATCCGTTTAGAGATTGCTTCGCCACGTTGTTCCTCGCGATGACGAATTATTCAGGGTTTCCGTGGG
The DNA here is from genome assembly GCA_020027635.1 of Gammaproteobacteria bacterium. GTDB lineage: Bacteria > Pseudomonadota > Gammaproteobacteria > UBA9214 > UBA9214 > CAVQCA01. Next base: position 1,034 of record JAHKKL010000404.1, on the reverse strand, counting down.
TAAATAGATCAGAGGGGGATGCGGATGGCGCAAATAGATCCTTGGGAATCCGGCAGCCGCATCCGGTTGCGTGCTGATTTCGTCAGCGGCCTGAAATGCTTCCGGAGTGAGGACTGGGACGGCGCGCTGAATTTTTTCCGGGCCGCCGATGAACAGGCCGAAATGGATGACGTTTATCAGAACCGCTATACCTCGTACCACGGTCTGGCGCGCGTCCACCTGGGAGACAGGAACGGCGTGAAGCTGTGCCGCAAGGCGGCCGTCGGCGAGCGCCATGATGCCGAGGTCTATTACAACCTTGCCGTGGCCGAGCACAAACTGGATTTCCGGGAAAGCGCCTGGACAGCCTTGCGCCGGGGTTTGAGTATCGACGCGAGTCACACCGGCCTGCAGCGTCTCAAGGAGGAATTCCACCTGCGCGAGCAACGGGCGCTGATTCCGGGCACCCGGCGGGAGAATGTTCTCAACCGGATTCTCGGGAAATTCTTTCGCGGCAGCCGCAAGCCCTGGCAGGACCGCGATCGCTGAAGATCACCGTGATCTACTATGTTTAATTACAAAACTATCAAGTAGATGCATTGTATTCTTGCAGAATGATTATCATGTTTAATCCGAATGGCGCTGACACAACAGTGTCTTCCGTGTGGTTCCGTGGCTATTTACCAAGATTAGATCTTCGGTAAGCGCCATTCATGTTGCGCCCTGTCTATTTATTATTCAGATGCGGCGCATTCATCTATAATCCTCACCGGGAGTCGGCCAGACAGTCGCTGGGAAAATGGGATCGGAGTCAATTTCGGGTAGTGATGCCATTCGATGCCGAGAGTTGACAGAAGCAAGTTGACTCCGACCCATTTTCCTGGAGGAAAGTCCGGGCTCCACAGGGCAGGGTGCCAGGTAACGCCTGGGAGGCGCGAGCCTACGGAAAGTGCCACAGAAAATATACCGCCGGCGCCATCGGTGCCGGTAAGGGTGAAATGGTGCGGTAAGAGCGCACCGCGCGTCTGGCAACAGACGTGGCAGGGAAAACCCCA
>JAHKKL010000403.1 GCA_020027635.1 Gammaproteobacteria bacterium | reverse complement strand
CGCCGCATCCAGTTCCTGGCAAAGCCGGAACCAGGCTGCCTGTTCAGCGAGCCAGACATTGGGATCGCGGCTGTCCGACAGGATGTGGAAGTCGAAATGCTCCAGCCGCCCGGTGGCCTGCAGTGACCGGTAAATCGCGCGTATGCCACGAAAGGTGCGTCCGATTGGTTCGTGGTAGATGGGTATAATGACGGCGGTGCGGGCAAGCGGGGTCTCCGCCAGCCGCTCCACGCTGTGGCGACGTGCGAATGAGTGAACATCACCGCCGCGGCGGCGCAGGACGAAACCAAATACAGCGGTCCAGAAACCGACCGAAATCCAGGCAAAGAGAATCGCGAACAGGACCGCCAAGCCCCGCTCCACGTCGTTGCCGCCATGGTAGGGCAGCACCGAGACCATGAAATAGGTCGCCACTAGCGTTTGCGTCAGCACCAGCACCGTCAGTAATCCACGGCGCAACATTGCCACGGCACGCCATTTTGCACCCCGTTTCGCGGTCACTGTGGTTTCGGCCTTCGCGGCCCGACCGGCATGCAGGTCCATCACAGGTAAGGAGCGTAACCGAGACTTGCACGATTGATCGGCAAAGTTGCTGGAGGCAACCGCAGTTCGGGCGTGGCAATGCGGCGAGACACTTCTTCCATCACGCGGTTGACCAGGTCGGTAGCCCCATCAGCCACGGCTTGCTCCACGATCCTAAACGCCATACGGGTCATGTCTCGGGAAAGTGGCACGCCGGACCAGCGCAGGTAGGCAAGCACCCGCCCAAGAGCATATTCAGCGGTGCTACGCGCCACGCCTAACCGCCGCCCAAGATGGCGTTATTGGCCGGCAGCCGGTACGTCCAGGTCTCGGAAACGGCTTCACCGTCCTTGCTGAGGAAAGCCCGCAGCGAGAGCGGTTTTTCCTCGGCCGGTTTGGCCAGAATCGAAAGTCGCCAGACGTGCTCGGATGGAATATATTCCACGAAGTGCTCGATCACCTCGCCATTATCGCCGGCGATGACGGAACTGAGCACTGGCGCATTGGCGGGTATTTTGACGAGTGGACCACCGGCGAAATCGACAATAAGCCGGTAGGCCCCTGCGACATTACCACCGCCTACCATATTGCCGTCCCCCACGAAGGTGTTGATCACCTGACCGGTAGGTTCATTTCCCACCGTGCGATCGCCGAAACTGACGGTGTAGTTATAGGACAGGGACTGGTCCTTGTTGACCGGTTTCATTGGGCTCCAGAAGGCGACGATATTGTCGTTGGTTTCGGAGTCTGTCGGCAGCTCCACCAATACCAAGTGCCCCTTGCCCCAATCACCCTGGGTTTCGACCCAGGCGCTGGGACGCGTCTCATAGTGAGCACCGAGGTCCTGGTAATGCGAGAACTGGTCGTGCCGCTGCAACAGACCGAAGCCCCTGACGTTTTCCGTCTGAAAATAATCCATCTCCAGGTTGCGGGGATCAAGCAACGGTCGCCACAGCCATTCGCCGCTGTCGCCATTATGTATCAGCAAGCCATCGGAATCATGTACTTGCGCACGCCACTGGCCCTTGGGGCGGGGTGAATTCTCGCCGTAGTAGAACATGCTGGTCAGGGGGGCAATGCCCAGAAGCTGAATGGCATCCCGGGTAAAGAGTCTGGCCTCCACCTTGAGACTGCTCGGCATGCCCGGGTATACCGTAAAACGGTAGGCCCCGGTGACACTCTTGCCGTCGAGCAGGCCATAGACTGTCGTGGCACTGGCATCTTTGCCCGGGCGCTCCAGCCAGTATTCGATGAAGGATGGGAACTGCTCGCCGGAGGCGAGACCGGTATCCACCGCAATGCCGCGACTGGAAATGCCGAAGGTGTTGTCCCTGCCGACGCCACGGAAATAGCTGGCACCAGCGAATACCAGGAACTGGTTCTGAATATTCGCATCCTGCAGCGGGAAGGTGAGCTTGAAACCGGCGTAGCCAAGATCGGGCGGGACTCGCCTCTCAAGCTCTTCATCGGAAAAGGTGAAATAGTCCTTGCGGTACGGTACGTCGTGGACGCCCTGCGCATCGATGATGTGCAGCTTCACTGGATGGCTGTAGAAAAGACCAGGGGAAATCAACATTACCTGAAAGCGGGAATGACTCGATCGCCACAGACTCTGTTCTGGTTTGAATCGGATACCCTGATATTGCTCATAGTTCAGTTCCTGCATGGACCTGGGAATCGGCTCCGGTGCCTGATAAGACTGCTGCGCCAGAGTCTTTGCCTTGTCGACGACGTCCTGGAAATTAAAATCACGCGCCTGCGCTGGTAAATTAAAGACTGAAGCGACAAGCGCTGAGATGAGGACTAAGCGACGCATCTCAATCGACTCCCGTGTGATTTGCTGGAAACTCAATCCGCTGAACATTATGGTTAGTTTGGTCGGGGCGAGAGGATTTGAACCTCCGACCACCTGCACCCCATGCAGGTGCGCTACCAGGCTGCGCTACGCCCCGATTAATAAAGATTGGGATTATATACTCTGGATGCAGCTGTTGCCCGCACTACCGTTTGAGAAGGTGCAGTACATCCTCAAGTTCCAGCCGGACCTGGTGCACGATCTGCTGGCTCTGGGTGACATCTTCCTTGGCATCCTGCCCGGACATCTTTTGCCT
>JAHKKL010000402.1 GCA_020027635.1 Gammaproteobacteria bacterium | reverse complement strand
GCTGCGCCAGTACGGCAGGGACTACCCCCCGTCCGAGCAGGAGATCCAGCGCTTTTTCCGGGAAACGCCCCGACAGGAACTGACCGAACTGTTCCGGCGCACCTTTTACGATCCGGTCACGCGCAACGGCCTGGACCTGGAACTGTTGCGCCAGGGAAGCTTCTTCACCGAGGAAGGCAAGAAACGCGCACCGGGTGCCGGCAGCAGCTATGGAACTGCACGGGAACTGATGAGATATATCCTGCGCATGGAGCAGGGCCGTCTGGTAGATGAGTTTTCCAGCCGTGAAATCAAGCGCCTGCTCTACATGACGGAGCGGCGCATACGCTATGCCTCCTCGCCGGCGTTGAAGGACGCCGCCGTCTATTTCAAGTCCGGTTCCCTCTACACCTGCAGGAAAGAGGAAGGCTTCAGGTGCGGCAAATACATGGGCAATGTCAGGAACTACATGAACTCGGTGGCGATCGTCGAGAGTCCCGCCGGGGACTACCGGCTCGATTACATGGTCACCCTGATCTCAAATGTGCTGCGCAAGAACTCGGCCGTGGATCACCAGACGCTGGCGACGCGCATCCACCGGCTCATCGAGGCGGCGCACCCGCTGCCGAGGCAAGAAAAGGCCGCGGCCGCGAAACCCGCTCAGGCTCAATGAGTTTCTGGTGTGGAATGCCGTTTTGAATCGAAGACAATCATTATCCTGGCGTTCTCCAGCCGCCCTGCGAGAAATGCGGGCTAATCCTATGCCTCATCGGCGCGCCGCTGGGCTGCGGGATGCGCAACCGACTTCAGCTCGGTGATGATATCGCCGAGCGAACGCATTCCCGTGCGACCCTCCTCCCTGGTACCCAGATGCTGCAGCAGATCGCTGTACAGATCGGCCGGTAAGACGTTCTCGAGGTATTCGAGCGCGGTGCCGCGCAGATTATCATCCGGGCTCAGCACCGCCTGCATGGACAGATGCACCGCATCGGGATCCAGCGTGAGCGCGAGTAGCGTGAAGACATGTTCCAACCCCCGATCGATGTGCGGGTGGGCCAGCGGTTCGCCATGATCGTATTCCAGGGTCAGTTCCAGATCCCGGCCCTCCCATTTCTCGGGGCTGACATGAAGCTCGTCCTTTATTGCCGAGAATACCTTCTGCCGGGGTATCCGCAGTTTCGCGTTTCTCGAGCGCATGCGTGCCAGCGCCCTGGCGCAGCTGTAGCGCACGTTGAAGGCAGTGTCCGTCATGCCGAGCATCAGTCCCTCGATGACGCGGGGGTTGTGGCTCGCCTCCAGCACGCCGGGCAGACGCTGGCGCACCAGCAGGGGCAGGTCCGGATCCAGCAGGGCGTCGGTCAGCTGGCCGATGATTCTGGGAACCAGCCAGCGCAATTCGGTGCGCGCATCCTCGCTGATTTCATCATGGCCAAGCAACGGGATCAGGTAGGGGGCAAGGCGGACATCCAACAGCGAACTGTTGAGCGCTCGCCGTATACGGCCGGTTTCACCGGAACAGAGATCGGCCACGATCCCGGCGAGCCTTGCGGCGTCACCCGCCGGTCCGGATTCGCTCATACCAGTGGCGCGGTGCCGCCGCTGCATGGCGTCGATCTTCGTTTTGAGGAAGTCGCGTTCGGAATAGACATGGGATTCCGCCAGGATCTGCTGCGTGGTGGCGTCCACGATGTCGCCCTCCTCGATACGCACGACACCCTTGCGCAGGCTGAGGGCAAGCTGGTTGATATAGCCCCGGTTGAGTCGATTCACCACATACAACGCGAGCAAGGCGGCGGCGACCGCACAGCCAGCGACTACGGCATTCGGCAGATGCGGGGAGATAAACAGCAGCAGCAGGATAAGACCGCCGCCCAGCAGGTCGCCCAGCCTGTCGCTTGCCACGTCGATAATGGATTTGGTGGGTCGTTTCTTGTGCGGGGGCAATGGCGTGTAGAGCAGTTCGAAGGCGGTCCGGAAAAAGGAATTCACGAAAACTGCCTGCCCACCGCGCAGCATCACCATGGACCAGAGCTGGGTAAAGACGCTGGCGACGACGCCGAACAGGACAACAACAGCCGGCAGAACAGCGATGGTGATGCCGATTCCGAAGCGTTGCAGCACGGGTCTCCCGAACAGCGTCTGCAGAACGAAACCGAGCACGCCGACGATGGCATAAAACGTCGCGAAAAAAGCCACCAGTGACTCGCTGTCAGTAAAGTGGGCGGAGGCCTCCGCCTTGAAGGCATAGTCCATCAATGCCGCCATCGCGGCTATCAGAACCATGAGCACCGCCATCCATTGCAGATAGGGCGTGCGGGAAATGACGCTGAAGGCGGATCGGGTTTTCATGTCCTGATCGATCTGGATAAATCGCGCGGGCATGCCGATACCTCTCACCGCCAGCAGGCATACGACGTGCAGGCCGCTCAGGAACAGCAGCATGGTACGCACGTCGAGCAGCGCGGTGACTCGCTCCGCCAGCACCCCTCCGATAACCCCGCCGAAGGTGGTCGCGGCGGCGATGCGCGCCACGCGCTGTTTGGCGGAATGGGGATCGAATCTTTCATTGATGACGGACCAGAAGCCGCTGATGAGTATGGCGCCGAATACCGCCATGTGCAGATACAGGACCACGGAAGCGACACCCGGATGGGAA
>JAHKKL010000401.1 GCA_020027635.1 Gammaproteobacteria bacterium | reverse complement strand
TGGCGAGCCAAATGACCGAAGTTTTCGCGTAGCGCAACGCCGCCGCAGCCGCAAAGCGGCGTCCGCAGCAGGCTGGCGATATTTTCACAGGCTCTCAGTGGCGTTCGTGACAAGGTGCGGTTAACTGGCCTGTCGATGTTCATCGTGTCCATGTTCCTGCGTATTCCGGGCAGCCGTGTCTCGATGGCTGGATGAGCGGGTGTCCGGTTTCACCCGCTGCCGTTGTTCACCAGAGCATACGCCAGCCACGCAGCCTGTAGCGCGCGTACCCAGAGCGGGGCGCGGGGCTTTGCGAGCGCGAGGGTGCCGGCCGTGGCCAGTTTACTGGGATCCCGGCCGCCGGTGACAGCGCCGCGAGGGACACTGCCGCGCTGCGCCCTGCGGTGTTTGGCTTCCCCCCGGGCGTGGCGCACGGTACATTATTGCTGCTACCTATGGAATCCCTGAACAAGTCATTCCCGCAGAAGCGGGGATCCAGAAACTCACTGTTCCTGGACCGACTGGATTCCCGCTCTCCGCTTTCACGGGGACAAGCTTCGCGGGAAAGACAGGCTTAATCAGGGCTTCCCTGAAGATATTAGCGGCGTTGAGCCGCTTCACAGGGGGAACGATGAGCGCAAAGGATGTCCGCTTCGGCGATGATGCCAGGCAGAGAATGGTCGTGGGGGCAAGGATACTGGCGCAGGCGGTGAAGGCCACGCTCGGGCCGCGCGGTCGCAACGTCATCATCGAAAAGGCCTTCGGCGCGCCGGGGATGACCAAGGACGGGGTATCCGTCGCTCGGGAAATCGAACTGCAGGATCATTTCGAGAACATGGGCGCGCAGATGGTGCGCCAGGTCGCCATCCATACCTCCGACGTCGCGGGCGATGGTACCACCACGGCCACCGTGCTGGCCGAATCGATCATCAACGAAGGACTGAAGGCGATCGCCGCCGGCATGAATCCGATGGATGTCAAGCGCGGCATCGACAAGGGCGTCGACGCCGCCGTGCAGGAACTGCAGGCGATCTCCATCCCCTGCGCGGACACCAAGGCCATTGCCCAGGTGGGCACGGTCTCGGCGAACGGCGACGAGGAAATCGGCAGTCTGATCGCCGATGCCATGGACAAGGTGGGCCGGGAAGGCGTGATCACCGTCGAGGAAGGCTCGGGCCTGGTCAATGAACTGGACGTGGTCGAGGGCATGCAGTTTGACCGCGGCTACCAGTCGCCCTATTTCGTCACCCAGCCGGAGCAGATGACTGCCGAACTCGAAGAGGCCTACGTACTGGTTCTCGACCGCAAGCTTTCCAGCATCCGCGACATCCTGCCGTTGCTGGAGGCGGTGGCCCGTTCCGGCAAGCCCCTGCTGGTCATCGCCGAAGAAGTCGAGGGCGAGGCGCTGGCCACACTGGTGGTGAACAACATCCGCGGCATCATGAAATGCGCCGCGGTCAAGGCGCCGGGTTTCGGGGACCGCCGCAAGGCCCTGCTGCAGGACATCGCGATACTGACCGGGGCCACCATGGTCTCCGAGGAGCTGGGGCTCAGCCTGGAGAAAACCGGGCTGGAGCATCTCGGAACGGCCAACAAGGTGATCATCGACAAGGACCACACCACCCTGGTTGGTGGCGGGGGCGGCGAGAAGGAGATCAAGCTGCGCATCCAGCAGATCCGCGGACAGATCGACGAGGTCACCTCCGACTACGACCGCGAGAAGCTGCAGGAACGCCTCGCGAAGCTCTCCGGCGGGGTGGCGGTGCTGAAGGTCGGCGCGGCGACCGAAATCGCCATGAAGGAAAAAAAGGACCGGGTCGAGGACGCCATGCATGCCACCCGCGCGGCCGTGGAGGAGGGCGTGGTTCCCGGCGGCGGCGTCGCGCTGGTGCGCGCCCAGCAGGCGCTGCGCGCCCGCGGCATCAGGGGCGATAACCCCGACCAGGAGATCGGGATCAACATCGTGCTGCGCGCCATGGAGCAGCCGCTGCGCGAGATCGTCATCAACGCCGGCCTGGAACCCGCGGTGATCCTGAACCGGGTGCGCGAAGGCAGCGGCAACCTGGGTTACAACGCCCAGACCGACGCCTTCGGCGACATGATGGAGATGGGCGTGCTGGACCCCACCAAGGTGGTGCGGGTGGCCCTGCAGAACGCCGCCTCGGTGGCGGGTCTCATGATCACGACGGAAGTCATGATCGCCGAGTTGCCGAAAGGAAAAACGCCGCCCTCACCGCCGCCCGGGGACTGGGAGTAAGCGGTAACCAAACAGCCGGGATAGCCGGCGAATCATTCCGGAAAATTCGAAACGAAGAATTATGTAGGAGCGGGCTTGCCCGCGAACGGCTTGACAGCAAAACACCGTCTTCGCGGGCAAGCCTGCTCTCTACAGAGAATCCCGATGATTCGAGGTGCCCCTGTGTCTGCGGACCTGTTTACGTGGGGAGCTGCCGCAGGCAGTCCAGCGCCGCGCTCTTGTAGCACTGCGCCAGCGTCGGGTAGTTGAACACGCTCTCCGCGAGGATGTCGACGCCGCCCCCGCAGGTCATCGCCATCTGTCCCACGTGGATCAGTTCGCTGGCCGATTCGCCGATGATGTGCACGCCGCGGATGGCGCGGGTCGCACGCTCCACCAGCAGTTTCATGAAGCCGCGTTCCTC
>JAHKKL010000400.1 GCA_020027635.1 Gammaproteobacteria bacterium | reverse complement strand
GACCGGACTTGTCCATATCACCATCGCCGCCCAGTGGGAGTCGCAGGGCCAGAAATGAAATACCAGGGAGGCTGCCATTGCGGGCGCATCGCCTTCGAGACCGAGGGTGATCTGAATCAGGTCATGGAATGCAATTGTTCATTGTGCAGCAAGCGCGGTGCGCTGCACTGGTTCGTACCGCGAGGGAAGCTGCATCTCCTCACCCCGGAGACCCGTCTCGCCACTTACCGTTTCGGACCCGGCACCATCAAGCATCATTTCTGTCCCGACTGCGGATGCGCCCCGTTCGGCGAAGGCGCGGACGGATCCGGCAAGCCGATGGCGGCCATCAACGTGCGTTGCCTGGATGGCGTCGAGGTATCCGGCCTGAAGATTGTGCCGTTCGACGGACGCAACCTCTGAGGCCGTGCGCAGGCGACTGCTGAACCGGCCGGGCTGACGGGTTACGGCTTTCCGCCCGGCTGTTCGCGCGCGACGCTCAGTGCTGCACGCTGCGATACAGGCTGGCGTAGAGCCCGTCGGCCTGCATCAGCTCCGCGTGGTTGCCTTCCTCGGCAATCTGCCCGTCCTCGAACACATACACGCGATCGGCCTGCCGCACGGCGGAGAGGCGATGCGCGACGATGAGCAGGGTCCGCCCGGCCAGATGAACACGCAGCGCCGCATGCAGCCGCGCCTCGGTCTCGGTGTCGAGCGCCGAGGTGGCCTCGTCCAGGACGACCACCCTGGGGTCGGTAAGCAGCATGCGCGCGATGGCGAGGCGCTGCTGCTGGCCGCCGGAGAGGCGCACGCCGCTGCGCCCGACGATGGTGTCCAGCCCCTGTGGCATGGCCTCGACGACATCCCGCAGCTGCGCGACCTCAAGCGCCTGCCAGAGCGCGGGCTCGCCGGCCTCGCCGCCGAGCGTCAGGTTGTTGCGCACGCTGTCGTTGAACAGCGCCGGATGCTGCAGCACCACGGCGACGTTGTCGCGCACCACGTCAAGCCCGATCCGGGTGACCGGCACCTCATCGAAGTAAAGCTGCCCCGCGGTCGGCGGATAGAGCCCCAGCATGACCTGCACCAGCGTGGACTTGCCGCCGCCGCTCGCGCCCACCAGCGCCACCTTCTCGCCGGGCGCGATGTCGAGCGAGACCCGCTTGAGGATGGGTTCGCCTTCCCGGTAGGCGAAGCTCACCTGCTCCACGCGCACGCCCACGGTTGTCTTGCCGGCGAAGGGATCGGTCTCGTGGGGATACCGCGGTTCCTGCTGCAGCGCGAGCAGGCCGTTCACGCGCGCGAGCGCCGCTCCGGCCGCATACCAGGCGTATTGCACGTTCAGTACCTCCTGCACCGGCACGAGCATGACCCACAGGTAACCGAATACCGCCATCATCTGCCCGACCGTCAGATCGGAGAACACCACCATCAGCATCGCGACCGCGCGGAAGCTGTCGAAGCCGAGCTGGAAGATGCCGAACGAGAAACGGCCGGCCGCATCGCTCCTCCAGGAGTACGCCGCCGAATGGGTGCGGATGCCGCGCGCCGCGTCGATCACCCGCAGGAGATAGTGGCGTTCGCGGTTCGCCGCGCGGATCTGCTGGATGCCGTCGAGCGTCTCCACCAGCGCCTGCTGGAAGAGCTCGAAGGCGCTGTTCTCGCGCTTCTTGAGCGTCTTGACCTTCTTGCCCACCACCACCGTGAAGTAGATGACCAGCGGGTTCATGCACAGGATCACCAGCGCGAGTTGCCAGTGCATCCACAGCAGCACCACGCTCACGCCCACCAGCAGCAGCGCCGCAACCAGCGTCTTGCTCACCGAGACACCCACGAACTGATCGACCGAGTTGAGGTCGGTCACGAAGCGCGAGGCCACCGCGCCGGAGCCGAGCGTCTCGTATTCGGCCATGGAGATGCACGACAGGCGCAGCAACAGCGACCGGCGCATCTGGTACACGACGTCCTTGGCGATCAGGGCGAACCCGCGTGTCTGCCAGACGCCGAGCAGTATCGAGGCGGCGCGCAGCAGCAGCGTCGCCACCAGGCCGGTCAGGATATAGAGCACCGGGCCGTGCCAGCCGGCCGGAAACACCGCGTTCATCGCGCCCACCAGCGCGCCCGGCTTGTGGAGCAACACCTCATCGACCAGCAGCGGCATCACCAGGGGAATGGGCACCGCGGCGATCACCCCGGCGAGCGCCACCACATGGGCTACCGCCAGCTCGCGCCGGTGGACCAGCACCCGGTCCAGCACCCAGCGCCAGGTGTAACCGTTCGCGGGTATCTCCGGGTGTCGCAGGGGCGAGGGCGCCTGAGTCGCAGTGGAATTGTCTTCGGACATGATCGATAAACCGAGGCTGGCCAATCGCGAGAGCAGCCATTATCGCCCATGCCGTCGGGCGGCGCATCCATGCCGGGCGGCCGCCCGGGCGGGGCGGCATCCGGGCGCCTGCCGCTCTCCCGCTCAGCTGCAGATATAGTGTTCGAGTTGTTCGATGATGAATCGCTGTTCGGCGATAATGGCTCTCACGAGGTCCCCGATGGAGACGATGCCCACCAGCTGCTCGCCGTCCATGATCGGCAGGTGCCTGACCCGTTTCTCCGTCATCAGAGCCATGCATTGCTCGACCGTCTGCTCCAGGCGGGCGCAGACGACGTGGG
>JAHKKL010000085.1 GCA_020027635.1 Gammaproteobacteria bacterium | reverse complement strand
CCGAGGCGAAAGAAGCCGAATACCCCACCCTGGTTGGGCAACCCCGCACCGCACTTGATGGTGTATCCCCGCGAAACCGTGGTGGCGGAAAAATACCAGGCATTGGTCAACCTGGGTATGGCAAATAGCCGGATGAAGGACTTCTACGATCTTTGGGTTATCGCCCGCGAGTTCGACTTCGACGGTCTGACATTATCCAAGGCGATTCGCAACACCTTCTCGCGCCGTCGTACACCGTTACCCGAACACACACCATCAGGGCTCAGTCGCGAGTTCTATGAAGATGCATTTAAGAATACTCAGTGGAATGCCTTCGTGCGCAAGGGAATGCTTGTTACCTCCCCGCCATCATTAACGGACGTCTGCCTTTTTCTGGAGACATTCCTTGTTCCACCAACGCAAGCGTTGACCCAAGGCCAGGACTTCAGGGCAAAGTGGGAACCAGGCGGACCATGGCATTGACTAAGGCACGATCACTGCGCCAGGCAATTGCCCGCGAGGAAGCGCTGCTCGCTGATCTCGCACACAAACATAATGAGAGCCGGGAGCGATTGGCAGCACTCAAGGCGGAACTTGCCACTATGGAATCAACCCCTGTGGTTCCTTCCGCTCCGGCAGTACCACCCATGACTGATATACCAACCACTGCCTGGGATAAGATCACTTTGTTTCGCAAACTGTTCCGTGGCCGGGACGATGTCTTTCCGGTGCTCTGGATGAGTTCGAAGACCGGCCGAAAAGGGTATTCGCCGGCCTGCGGCAATGAATGGGTGCACAGCGTCTGCGGAAAACCCCGGGTGAAATGCAGCGAGTGCCCGAACCAGGCATTTCTGCCGCTCAACGATCAGGTCATCCTCGACCATCTACAGGGTCGGCACATAATCGGCGTCTATCCCCTGCTCAAGGACGAAACCTGCTGGTTTCTCGCCGCTGACTTCGACAAGGAATCCTGGCTCGATGATGTGATGGCCTTCGTCGACACCTGCCGGGATTTCGGTGTTCCTGTCGCGGTAGAACGCTCACGCTCGGGCAACGGCGCCCATATCTGGTTCTTCTTCAGCTCACCCGTCTCCGCCATCAGCGCCCGCCGCATGGGTTGTTATCTCATCACCGAGACCATGGCACGCCGTCATCAGCTGGCCATGAGTTCTTATGACCGACTGTTCCCCAATCAGGACACTCTGCCGCGCGGGGGTTTCGGAAATCTCATCGCCCTGCCGCTGCAATACGAACCGCGTCAGGCGGGCAATTCGGTATTCCTCGATGAGTCCTTCCGGCCACACAAGGATCAGTGGGTTTATCTGGCGTCTCTGAGACTGATAGCTCCAGCAACCGTGGAATCTATCGCCCGCGCGGCGGCCCGCCAGGACAAGATTGTCGGCGTGCGGTTCAGCTCCGTGAGCGAAGATGGAAAGGACGACGCCCCGTGGGAATGTCCGCCTTCAGACCGGTCGGAAAAAGTGCAAATTGACGACCCCATACCCGCTGAAATTCATGCTGTGCTTGCACAACGCCTATTCGTGGGCAAAACGGATCTGCCGTCCCCCCTGCTAAACCAGATCAAGCGACTGGCGGCCTTTCAGAATCCGGAGTTCTACAAAAAGCAGAGCTTGCGACTGTCGACGGCGTTGACGCCACGAGTGATCAGTTGTGCCGAGGAGCATTCGCTACACCTCGCCTTGCCCCGGGGATGTCGGGAGGAACTTGCGACTTTGCTTCATCAATATGGCAGCACACTGACCATTGACGACCAGCGCCAACCTGGCGAACCACTCGACGTACAGTTCGATGGCAAACTCACCGCCGTCCAGAAACAGGCCGTCAATGAACTGCGCAAACATGATATGGGTGTTTTCGTCGCACCGCCGGGTATCGGCAAAACCGTCGTCGGCACTTGGCTTATTGCCGAGCGACAGTGCAATACCCTGGTTCTGGTGCATCGCCAGCCGTTGCTCGATCAGTGGGTCACACAACTCGCGCTGTTTCTGGGACTGGATGCCAGGGACATCGGGCAAATTGGCGGCGGCAGACACAAACCCAATGGCAGGCTCGATGTTGCCATGATTCAGAGCCTGGTACGCAAAGATAACGTGGATAATCTGGTGGCTAACTATGGCCACGTGATCGTGGATGAGTGTCACCACCTGCCCGCGGTGTCATTCGAACGCGTCCTGGCCGAGGTCAGGGCACGTTTCATTACCGGCCTGACCGCCACGCCACAACGTCGTGACGGTCATCATCCGATTATCGAGATGCAGTTAGGTCCAATTCGTTTCGCCGTGGATGCCCGCAACCAGGCCGCGCACCATCCCTTTAACCACAACCTGATTATCCGCAAGACCGGATTCAATCTGGACGATAGTAGCGATCTGCGTATTCAGGAACTTTACCGTCGGCTCGCCGCAGACGAGCAACGCAATAATCTGATATTCGATGACATCCTGCACGCGCTTGAGGAGGGTCGATCACCTATTTTGCTCACGGAACGCAAAGAACACCTGGAGTACTTTGCCGACCGATTGCGCAATTTCACGCGCAATATGGTTGTCCTGCACGGTGGTAGAGGCGCAAAAAAACGCCGTGATGATTTGAATCGGCTGGCGTCCATTCCCGATGACGATGAGCGGTTGGTTCTTGCTACGGGACGTTATATCGGAGAAGGGTTTGACGATGCGCGTCTGGACACCTTGTTTTTAGCACTGCCTGTATCCTGGAAAGGCACGCTGATTCAGTACGCCGGCAGACTTCACCGCCTCCATCCTGAAAAGACCGAGGTTCGCATCTACGACTATGTCGACCGTGATATACCTATGCTAGCCCGTATGTTTGAAAGACGTGTGCGCGGGTATCGTTCGATCGGATACAGCACCGAGAAAGTCACATTAAGCTTGTGAAATTGGGTAGCAACGGGAACAGGTAAGCGACGACCGCCTCAGTTCCTGAGGCGCGTCCTTACCGAACTACAAGTTGATGCTCAACCCAGACGTGCAAAACTCAGTGGTCGTTCATGGGGACCACACGGCCACGAACTTATTGAACCCCGATGGCTACTTGCACATGGATTCGCTACATACAGGAAAGGCATACAATGACAGCATCTGTCCAATAAATGTATGGTTTCCAGCGCTATTGGACAGCCACTTGCTCAAGGCAGCTATAAGTCATTGAAAAATGGCGCGCCCGGAGAGATTCGAACTCCCGACCACCTGGTTCGTAGCCAGGTACTCTATCCAACTGAGCTACGGGCGCGTAATTTGATGGCGATTCATCACCCCTCACTGGTGCGTAGTCTAGCCCGGCCGTCCTGGCCGGTCGATCCTCGTGCTGCAAATATCCACCGCACATTCAACTACGACTCACGCAACAGAGCTGGGGCACGTGCGAAACGGGTTGGCATTATACTGAAAGATTGGCGGAGAGGGAGGGATTCGAACCCTCGATGGGCTTTTGACCCATACGCCCTTAGCAGGGGCGCGCCTTCAGCCTCTCGGCCACCTCTCCATGTTATCTATCCGCAGCCGAAAGCCGTATGCTCCCCACTGCCAAGGGGGCGTAGCATACCGTTGCGGTAATTTCAGGTAAAGCGTAATCGGGTAACCGACGGAAGTTTCAGGTGGAGTGCGTGCCGTCAGGCTTGATCTGCTCCTGCTTTATCCGGTCGTAGATTTCTTCTCTGTGCACCGCAACATGCTTTGGTGCGTTAACACCGATTCTGACCTGGTTGCCTTTGACACCAAGGACTGTGACGGTCACTTCATCCCCGATCATGAGGGTCTCACCTACCCTGCGCGTTAAGATCAACATAGCTTCCATCTCCTTGTTTTCTCGTGGTCCCTGCTTAGTCCATGACACGTACTTATCCACCAGCTCCACCATGTTAGTGTTAGTTTCGGCGACTGGTGGTGATTCTGAAGCAACCTACGGTATTTTTCTCAATGATATAAGGAGGATAGCATATATACCGAGAACGGACCTAAAAGACTCCTATTAAATCAGGGTATTTCACGCGTACTCAGTCAGCGTGCGGGTGTTCCAGATTGAAGGCGTCATGCAGCGTGCGCACGCCGAGCTCGAGGTATTTTTCATCCACTACCACCGAAATCTTGATCTCTGAGGTGGAGATCATGCGGATGTTCACGCCTTCCTTGGCCAGTGCCGCGAACATGGTCGAGGCAATGCCGGCGTGCGAGCGCATGCCAACCCCGACCAGGGAAATCTTGACGATCTTGTTGTCCCCCGAGACCTCGCGCGCACCCAGCTTTTTGGCCGTTTCCTCGAGGATCGCCAGGGCCTTCTTGAAATCGTTGCGGTGCACGGTAAAGGTAAAGTCGGTGGTGGCCCCGTCCGGTGCGATGTTCTGCACAATCATGTCCACCTCGATATTGGCATCGGCGATCGGGCCCAGGATCTGGTAGGCCACACCCGGTTTGTCCGGCACACCGAGTATGGTCAACTTGGCCTCGTCACGATTGAAGGCAATGCCTGAGATCAATGCCTGTTCCATGTTTTCATCCTCATAGGTTATGAGCGTGCCCTCGCCTTCCTCGAAGCTCGACAGGACACGCAGCGGCACATTGTAACGACCGGCAAAACTGACCGAGCGTATCTGCAGGACCTTGGAACCCAGGCTGGCCATCTCCAGCATCTCCTCGAAGGTGATCCGGTCCAGGCGGCGTGCTTCCGGCACCACGCGCGGGTCGGTGGTGTAGACACCGTCGACGTCGGTGTAAATCTGGCATTCATGCGCCTTGAGTGCCGCGGCCAGTGCCACGGCCGTGGTATCGGAACCGCCGCGCCCGAGGGTGGTAATGTTGCCGTCATCGTCTACACCCTGAAAACCCGCCACGACCACGACCTTGCCCTGCTCGAGATCCGCCCGGATATGTTTGTCCTCGATATCGCGTATCCGCGCCTTGTTGTGGGCGCTGTCGGTGCGGATATGCACCTGGGTTCCGGTATAGGACCGCGCGCTACAGCCCCGCTTCTGCAGTGCCATGCTGAGCAGCGCGATCGCGACCTGCTCGCCGGTCGCCAGCAGCACATCGAGTTCCCGCGGCGCAGGCTGCTCGGTGATATCCCGTGCCAGCTTGATCAGGCGGTCCGTCTCCCCGCTCATCGCGGACACGACCACCACCATGTCGTTACCCCGGTTGCGCCAGTCGATCACCTTGTCAGCCACATTGCCAATGCGTTCCGCGCTGCCGACCGAGGTGCCGCCGTATTTCTGAACAATCAGTGCCATAACAGACCCGTACCAACCCCGCCGGCGGCCAGACGCCGCAGGGCATAAAGTGCAAAAGAGTGCGGATTAAACTACAGAACGTTGACGGATAAAAGCATCTTCATGCCGATAGCCGGCCGGACACCCACTGCGGCACCGATTCGAGCGCCGCGTCGAGGTTCTCCGGCTGGTTACCACCGGCCTGGGCCATGTCGGGACGCCCGCCGCCCTTGCCGCCCACCTGGCTGGCGACGGCGTTGACCAGATCACCCGCCTTGATACGATCCGTCTGATCCCGGGTCACCCCGGCCACGATACTGACCTTGTCCCCGCTGACGGTACCGAGCACCACGGCCGCCGAACCCAGCTTGTTCTTCAGCTGGTCGAGCGTGTCCCGCAGCGTCTGGGTATCCGCCCCGTCGAGCCGGGCCGCCAGCACCTTGATGCCGTTGATCTCGACGGCCTGTGCCGCCAGGTCGCTGCCCTGGCTGCTGGCGAGCTTGCCCTTGAGCTGCTGCAGTTCCTTTTCCAGCCTGCGGGTCTTTTCCAGCAACTGCGAGACTTTCTCGTCGGCATCATCGCGGCTGCTTCTCAGCAGCTCCGCAATACGCTGCAGGCGCTGCTGGTTTTCACTGACCCAGCGCACCGCGCCGGCCCCCGTGACCGCTTCGATGCGGCGCACGCCGGCCGCGATACCGCCCTCCGACACGATCTTGAGCAGGCCGATATCGCCGGCATGCCTGACGTGCGTGCCGCCGCACAATTCCACGGAGAAATCCCCGAGGGACAGGACACGCACCTGATCGCCATACTTCTCCCCGAAGAGCGCCATGGCGCCGGAAGCGAGCGCTTCATCGATCGACATGACGCGGGTTTCGGCGGCGGCGTTCAGGCGGATCTGCTCATTCACCAGGTTTTCGATTGCCTCGAGTTGTTCCGGTGTGACCGGCTCGTAATGGGTGAAATCGAAACGCAGGCGCTCCGGCTCGACCAGCGAGCCCTTCTGCTGCACATGCTCGCCGAGAATGCGGCGCAGCGCGGCATGCAGCAGGTGGGTGCCGGAATGGTTGAGCACCGTGGCGCGCCGGAGCGCGGGATCGACGTGCGCCTCGATGTTTTCACCAACGCGCAGCACGCCCCGCTCCAGCCGGCCGACATGCACGATCACACCCGCGCCCTGCTTTTGCGTATCGGTCACGGCAAACCGGGCGGAGGCGGATTCCAGCCAGCCGCGGTCGCCGACCTGGCCGCCGGATTCGGCATAGAACGGCGTGCGCTCCAGGACGACGATGCCCGCCTCGCCGGCCGCCAGCGCCTCGACGGCGTTCCCGTCCCTGAACAGGCCGGTGATCCGTGTCGTGTCATCCAGCCGGTCGTAACCGGTGAATTCGCTGCAGCCTTCCACCGCCAGGTTCGCGGAATAATCCGCGGCGAACTGACTGGCTGCCCGTGCGCGGCTGCGCTGAACCTCCATGGCCCGTTCGAAACCCTGGACATCGAGCGTGAGCCTGCGCTCCCGAGCGATATCGGCGGTCAGGTCGACCGGGAAACCGTAGGTATCGTAGAGCCGGAATACGGTCTCCCCAGGAATAACCGAGCCCTGCAGGGCGGCCAGGCTTTCATCCAGGATGCGCATGCCCTGCTCAAGCGTCTCGGCGAAGCGTTCCTCCTCGATCCTGAGAATCCGTTCGACGTGAGCCTGGCCGGCTTTCAATTCCGGGTAGGCTCCGCCCATTTCCTCGACCAGCGGCGTCACGAGCTGGTAGAAAAACGGTTGACTGGCACCCAGCCGGTAGCCGTGCCGGATGGCGCGGCGGATGATGCGGCGCAGCACGTAGCCGCGCCCCTCGTTGGAGGGCAGGACCCCGTCGACCACCAGAAAG
>JAHKKL010000084.1 GCA_020027635.1 Gammaproteobacteria bacterium | reverse complement strand
GCCGTCAGTTCCAGGCGGCCGCAGCCGCGGAACGCCGCGGACTGCAGGCGCTCGTCGAGCGCTTCCGGTGGGAGATCAAGGTGTTGGCCGAGCCGGTAGAGCTGCAGATTTCTGAACCACATGGGGACACTCCAAAAAGCGCCACATTATGCGCAAAGAACCCGCCTCTGGCCACCGTTTTCCGGGATGAGATGTGCCGGCGGAACGGCGGCTCGCCCACGGATGAGCGCGACCCTTACAACCAGCGCATTTTACGGAACAGCGCCAGCAAAACGACGGCGATGCCCACCATGACGCCAAGCAGGATGAAATAGCCGGACTGCGCATGCAGCTCCGGGATGTTTTCGAAGTTCATGCCGTAGAGCCCGGCCAGGAAACTTAAGGGGACGAAGATCGCGGTGACGATCGTCAGCACCTTCATGATCTGGTTGAGGCGGTGCGAGGCGAGGGAGAGGTAGCTCTCGACCAGATCCGCCGCGAGTTCGTAGTATAGCCTGCTCAGGCTGAGGGCGCGCTCCTGGTGTTCGTAGACGTCATTGAGTTCGTGCCTGACTTCCGCGCCGAAACCTGGAAAGGCGCCGGTCCTGAGACCGGAGAAGACCTGCTGGTGATAAACGAAAATGCGCCGCAATTTCTTCAGGTTCGACTTGTAGCCGGCCAGTTCGCCGAGCAGCGCGTCGCGCGGCGATCTCAGGATCTCGTCCTCCAGTTCCTCCAGCCGGGGCTCCAGAGCCAGGAGGATGCCGAGATAGCGGTCGACCATGATCCGGCAAAGCCGCAGGGCCAGCGCGGCGGGGCCGGCGGCGAGACGGCCGGCATTTTCCTGCACCTCGCGCCAGAGCTGGTCGGTGCTGGGTGAATCCGCCGAATGGCGCGTCACCAGAAAGCGCCGGCCGGCGAACAACGCGAGCTGGATGGTGGAGAAATCGGTGTCCGTCGAGTCCGCGGACAGTCCCCGGAAAAGCAGGAAGGTGTAATCCTGGAAATCCTCGAGCTTGGGCGGATGCCGCTCGCGCAACGCATCCGAGACGGCCAGCGGATGCAGGCCGAATTCCTCGCGCAGCAGCCGCCCTGCCTCATCGGCCGGCTCATCGCCCAGGTCGAGCCATAACAGCGTCCGCTCATCGGCCTGCCAGCGATCGACAAGCTCCCGGCCCCCGGTGTGCAGCCGGCCACTCACGGTGTCAAACAGCATGCCGCGCATCACTCTCACCCTCCGCTTCAGGCTAACGGTACAAAGGCCATGCCTGCCGCCTCGCCGGCGCTTACGGTAACACAGGCCACAGCGGAGCGATCGGTGATTGCAAATAGATTTCGGAAAACAGGTGGTTTATGCTACCAGCCCTCCCTGGTGGGAATGGCACTTACTTAAGCCGAAATGTAGGGTGGGTTAGCGTTTTTTGCGTAACCCACCACGCGTTGCGCAGCAACACAACGCCTCTTTTAATGAGTGCCTGGCGGCACATCCGGTGGGTTACGGCACCAACGGCGTGCCTAACCCACCCTACATCGATAATGGAACCGCCTAAGTAAGTGCCATTCCTCCCGGGTGGCGAATAATCCAAACGGTGATCAGTACGCGGGTGCGAGGCGCATCCCGCGGTGAAGGGTTCGAGGCATGAGTGCTCCCGTGGATAACAATCTGCGCCCGCGCACCCCGCTGGGCATGGTGATGTGGATCGGCATCGCTGTGCTCGGCGCCGGCGCCGTGGGCGGCATCGCGCTCGCGCGCGGTGAGACCATCAACAGCCTGTGGTTCATCGTCGCCGCGGTGTGCGTGTACGCCATCGGCTACCGTTTCTACAGCGCCTTCCTCGCCGCGCGGGTGCTGGTGCTCGATCCGACCCGCGCTACGCCGGCCGAACGCCACGACGACGGACGCGACTTCGTACCCACCAACAAGTGGATCGTGTTCGGTCACCACTTCGCCGCCATCGCGGGCCCCGGCCCGCTGATCGGTCCGACACTCGCCGCGCAGTTCGGCTATCTGCCGGGCACGTTGTGGATCCTGGTCGGCGCGGTGCTGGGCGGCTGCGTGCAGGACTTCGCGATCCTGTTCTTCTCCACCCGCCGCGATGCCCGCTCGCTGGGACAGATGGCGCGCGACGAACTGGGGCCGGTCGGCGGCGTGGCCGCGCTGCTCGGCGTCATGACCATCATGATCATCCTGATCGCCGTCCTCGGACTGGTGGTGGTCAATGCCATGAAGCACAGTCCCTGGGCCACCTCGACCGTCGCGGCCACCATCCCCATCGCCATCCTGGTCGGACTGTACATGCGCACTCTGCGCCCGGGGCGCGTGCTTGAGGGTTCGCTGATCGGCGTGGCGCTGCTGCTGTTCGCGGTGTGGGGCGGCGGCTGGGTGGATCACCAGCCCGGACTGCGCGGCTGGTTCGACCACGAGGCGCCGGATCTCGCGCTGCTGGTGATCGGCTACGGCTTCGCCGCCGCCGTGCTGCCGGTATGGCTGCTGCTCGCCCCGCGCGACTATCTCTCCACCTTCATGAAGCTCGGCACGGTGATCTCGCTGGCCGTCGCCATCGTGATCCTGCGCCCCGACATCCGCATGCCGGCGCTCACCCAGTTCATCGACGGCAGCGGACCGATCTTCGGCGGCAAGCTCTTCCCCTTCGTGTTCATCACCATTGCCTGCGGCGCGATTTCCGGCTTCCATTCGCTGATTGCCTCGGGCACCACGCCGAAGCTGCTCTCCAACGAGCGCGACATGCGCATGATCGGCTACGGCGGCATGATGATGGAGTCGTTCGTCGCCATCATGGCCATGGTCGCCGCCACCGTGCTCGACCCCGGCGTGTACTTCGCCATCAACAGCCCGGCCGGCATCGTCGGCGCCGAACCCGCCGCCGCCGTGGCGACGATCTCCGGCTGGGGCTTCCCGGTCGGCGCGGCGCAGATGCAGGAGCTCGCGCGTACGATGGGCGAGGCGACGCTCTTCGCCCGCACCGGCGGCGCGCCCTCGCTCGCCGTCGGCATGGCCAGCATTTTCTCCTCGGCGTTCGGCGCCGGGCTGCTCGCCGTCTGGTACCACTTCGCCATCATGTTCGAGGCGCTGTTCATCCTCACCACGCTGGATGCGGGCACGCGCGTGGCGCGCTTCATGCTGCAGGACATGCTCGGCAACCTGGTCCCGGCGCTGGGACGCACCAGCTGGACTCCCGGCGTGCTGCTGACCAGCGCGGCGGTGGTCGCGGCCTGGGGCTATTTCCTGTACATGGGCACCATCGATCCGCTCGGCGGCATCAACAGTCTGTGGCCGCTGTTCGGCATCTCCAACCAGATGCTCGCGGCGATCGCCCTGTGCGTGGCGACCGCCATCCTGATGAAGTGCGGCCGGGCGCGCTACGCGCCGGTGACCGCGCTGCCGCTCGCCTGGCTGGTCACCATCACCAGCGCCGCGGCCTGGGAAAAACTCTTCAGCCCGGAGCTGCGCGTCGGCTTCCTCGCCCACGCCAGCGACCTGTCCGCGAAGCTCGCCGGCAGCATGATCGACCCGGAGAAAATCGCCCAGACCCGGCAGCTTGTCTTTAACGACCACCTGAACGCGGCGCTTACCCTGACCTTCCTGGTGATCACCTGGGTGCTGGTGCTGGACACGCTGCGGGTTTCCTGGCGCGCGTTCACCGGACACGTGCACCCGCCGCTCTCCGAGTCGCCGCACATACCGACACGGCTGGTGGAAGACTGGGTGCGCGACTGATGCGCGGGCGAAGACTGCAACGGCTGTGGCGCGCGCTGCGCTCTCTCACCGGCGACGACGCCTACGAGCGCTACCTGGCGCACTGGCGCGCGCATCACGCCGGTGAGGGCGCGCCGCTCGACCGCAAGGCCTTCTTCAGGGCCGAGGAGGAACGCAAATGGAACGGAATAAAACGGTGTTGTTGACGAAAAGGTCGAAAAGGGGTCGGATACCTTTTCCAAAGGAAAAGGTATCCGACCCCTTTTCGCGCGCCGCCCTCCTCGCCCTTGCCCTGGTGTTGCTGCCGTGCGCGTGGCCCATCCCGGCGCGGGCCGCGCCGGCCATCACGCCGCTTTCCACCACCGTCATCAAATCCACCACCGGTCTCTGCCTCAGAGGCAAGACCTGTCATGTCGACAAGGCCGGAGTCTGGATTCCCAGCAGGGACGTGGCCATCGTCTCGGCATCCATCGCCGAACAGGTCGACGTGGCGCTGTACGTGGACATCGAGATCAGCACCAGGCCCGAGATGTACCAGTGCAATGCGGAAGACGCCACCGGCTGCATCTTCCGCATGAAGTATTCCGGTCCGGGGCTCTACGTTTACGGCGCCACCTCGGGCAACACCTACCTGGGCTCGAATGTCACCGCCACCAACATCACCTTCCCGGCCGACTATGGCATCGTGGTCAAAAAAGGCGTCCCGGTCTACGTGCACCTCGATGTGAGAAACGGCAGCCTCATCGACCTCAAGGTCGACCAGGATGCCTGGCTCTACTACGTCCCGCTCGACTAGCCGGCATTGCTCATCGCGATTCCGGCGGCGGGTCGCTCCCGGCTTCAGCCCTCCCCTGGCCGATGCGGAATCGTCGAGTCACAATCGGCTGATTCTCACGGCAAAGGTCTGGGTTCGACCCCTATGCGCAGAACCGAACCATGCAAGGTTATGGTTCCGCATTAAGCGCCGGCCCCGCGCCAACGCGCGTTGAGGCCGTGCGGTCTTCGCATAGTTACTGCGATTACGGAGACGTTGACTAATTCGTCAGGCGTGCTTGCGCCGGGCCACGCCCAGCAGGCCGATCAGGCCGGAACCGAACAACCAGGCGGCAGCCGGGACCGGTACGGAGGTCACGGCCAGACCAGTGGTCTTGTATTTACCCTTTGATCCACCCAAATCGAGCGAATCCTTGAGTTGGGAGAGGTAAATTACTTCATTAGTAGTACACTGGGCGACTGCATTGATGGCGGCGTTACACTGGATATTCATGGTGTTGAAGCCGATGAGCTGGCCAGTGGAATTCCAAACACCGGTAAGATCGGCCGTCATGAGCGTTTGCCGGCTGTTTATGTTCAGGTCAGGTATCTGGCCCATGATCCTGATGCTACCGGTAAGGTCGCCGTTCTTGTACTTGGCGTTGAACCGAAAGATCGTGTTAGAGATAGTATAGGTGTCATCTATTGAGGGGGAAAATAACAACGTTGATTCCCTGGAGGGGCCGCCGCCATATTTCGCCTTCAGCCTGAAATCACCATTCTCCTTGTTTTTCAGGGTTACATGGACACTCTGGAAAAAGTAGGGGAAACTCCCTGCCACCAGGCCCGGCAGGCTGCAACCATTGAGTGGATAGGCCGAGAGGTCTGGACAGCTGGCGGCGAAAACGGTACTGCTGCTCAGGACGCAAACTCCCATCACGCAAACGCTCCACAAAGATTTTATTTTACTTACCATAACGTTCGCTCCTTACAATGCCCCAGATATCGACATCCGTTCTGCCAAACAGGCTGATGTTGTGGCTATCCATCGAGTCATCGAAGCGGCGGTGATGACGTGGATCATGCCCAAACAGGTGAAACGACTATCGCTACCGAACTACCGCTACCGCCTCAGACTTTGATGATCTCGAAATTGTGGTAGCGGAAGCTGGGGCAAAGCACTCATAGTCGCTATCCTGTTGTGCATCTCAGGGCGTTTTGCGTCGGGCTACTCCGGCGATCCCGATCAGACCGGTACCAAACAACCAGACAGAATCTGGAAGAGGCGCGACCACAGTGCCCGTAAGCGTCAGGTACAGGGTGTAGGTGTGGTGGCTGCTGGCAGCGCCAATGTTTGCCGCATCCGAGAGCGTCAGGACATAGGTTGCGGAATAGTTGCCCAGGTTAGTCGTGTCCAGGGTGGCATAGAAGAGTTGGTCAGAACCTTGTAACAAATTGGCGAATGTGGTCAGGCCACCGTCCAGCGCAACCGTGTCTCCCGTCGCGGTAAAACTGACCAGGTCAAGATCCGTGCGGTTGGGGTCGGCGAGGTTGAAGATACTGAAGCCAAGCGGACCGACGGAACTGTGTTGATCGACCGTACCGAAATCCAGGGTCAGGCTGTCGACCGACGCGCTGTTGTCGAAGGAAGGCGCGGCATGCAGCAGATAGGAATACGTCGCGCTGAGGTCTCCGGCCCAGGTCAAGCTGTATTGCGTCGTTTCGGCGCCGGTGAAGGCGTTGTCCAATTGCGAAGCACTCAGTGTTGGCGCCGTACGGCTTACCGTCACCGTGCCACCGCCGACATAACTGTCGAGATTGCCGGTCGCCGCCTGGTCCTGGATGGTGGAAACACCGGCGGCGGTCGTGGTATTGCCGCAGGCCTCCTTGCGTGGCGCCGTGCAGGAACCGTTGGCGTTAATGGTCGTGGTAAATGTGTAACTGACGCCGGGTGCGGATATGCCGGCGGTGCTGCTGCCGGATCCATTGGAAGTCCGGTTGTTGTTGTTGCCGTTGCCGCCGCCCGCGGTTGAAGAGACTGTGACGTCCTGGGTACGCGTGGAATCAAGGTTGATCGTAACGCCGGTCAGCACACCGAGCGACGCGTCGAACTGCTCCAGAAAACTGGTCCCCAGGCTGGCGTTGTTGTCACTGGTGCTGCTTGCCCCACCCTCGGCATCCGTGACCGAAACACTGTCGCTGAAAGATACGATCGAGGTGTCGTAAACCAGGGCGGCATAGGCCGGGCCTATTGACAGGGCCCACACGCCGATCGCCGTGGTAATACGGCGTAGTGTCCGGCGGCGCGTACCCGGGAACCCCCTGATGTCGCTGATGCCTGTGATGGAGCGGCGTGAAGATAAATCCCCAATTGACAGACTGGCGCGCGACGTACCCGATAAACGTGACATATAAACAATCTCCTGCATGGTGATTACAGCCGCTAACAACACCCATCAACAGGGGCTTTTAAACAACCGTGTGGTTCCCTTGCCAGGTGGCCGATCCGACCTTCTCCTGAAAGCATTGCCGGTATACATCGACACCCCGAATGAAATATTAAGTAGAAATACTTAATTGAACTGGTAATCCCTTGTGCGGCGGGAGGACAGCTACCTCGCCTCGAATGCCACGGACGAGGTGCCGTTGCCAGGCAGGTTCGCT
>JAHKKL010000399.1 GCA_020027635.1 Gammaproteobacteria bacterium | reverse complement strand
CCTCTCCCGCATGCGGGAGAGGGGGATGGGTGTGTGACGAGGACGCCCTGTTCGATCACTACCGGTGCCTTCAATGAACACCCTCCGTCTCCTTTCTCATGCAGCCGCGACCGTGCCGGCCGGCACGTCGTGGTACCTTGCCGATCTGGGCGAGGCGCGCGGCCAGCAGGAGCTATTCACGCGCCAGGCGCCGCAACGCCTCAAGACGCTGCGCGAGCATGCGCTGATTGAAAGCGCCGTATCGAGCAACCGCATCGAAGGCGTGACGGTGGAGCCCGGGCGCGTGCGCGAATTGATTCTCGGCCAGCCGTTGCTGCGCGACCGCGACGAGGAGGAGGTACGTGGTTACCGCGACGCCCTGACCTTGATTCACGAGAACGCCGCCGGGCTGCCGGTAAACGAGGCGACCATCCAGAGGCTGCACCGCCTGGCGCGCGGCGAGATCTGGGATGCCGGCAAGTACAAGGATAAGGATAGCGACATCATCGAGCGCTATCCGGATGGCGGCGAGCGGGTGCGTTTCCGCACGGTGTCGGCGGCCGAGACGCCGGTGCGTGCGGCCGAGCTGGTGGCGGATTGGCAACGTTGTCTCGACGAACGCTGGATTCACCCGCTGATTGCGCTGGCGGCGTTCGACCTGGATTTTCTCTGCATCCACCCGTTCCGCGACGGCAATGGGCGCGTGTCGCGCCTGCTGTTGCTGCTTCAGTCCTATCACCTGGGCTATGAGGTGGGGCGTTACATCAGCCTGGAGCGCCTGATCGAGCAGAACAAGGCGCGGTACTACGAGACGCTAGAACAGAGTTCGCAGGGCTGGCACGAGGGGCAGCACGACCCCTGGCCGTACATCAATTACGTGCTTTCCATTCTCAAACTGGCCTATCGGGAATTCGCCGAACGGGTGGGCGACATCAAGGCGCCGCGCGGCACCAAGACCGACCGGATCGTGGCGGCGATTGGGCGCTTCGCCGGGGATTTCACGGTGAGCCAGTTGGAACAGGCGTGCCCGGGAATCAGCCGGGACATGATCCGGCGGGTATTACGCGATCAGCAGGCGGCCGGTGCGATCGAATGCCAGGGGCGCGGGCCGGCGGCCCGGTGGCGGAGGAAAGGGTAATAACCCTATAGTAAGGGTAATAGAGAGGGTAATAGCCGTTACCGCATGTATACCTCAACTGTCGTCCGGAAACTCTGGAGCTACTGCACGTCCTGCGCTACGGACGGCGCAATTTCTGACAGGTGTATAACGCTGGTTGACGAATGGGTTCTGTACGACAATTCAGGTGAAGAGTCGGTTCGTTTGGACGGGGCATACAGGTCATGAGCGATGGGCGCAAATGGGTTCGTGCGCCCGAGCACGATCCGGATTTAATGAACTCCGAAACGGCATTGCGCCGCGCGGCAAAGCGTGCGCGCGAACAGGCACGGCGTTCCGCGGGCTATGTCGCTGTATACAGCGATGTCAAAATCGTGGAGGACTGAGTCGGCAAGCGTGTTACCTGACAAGGCGCGCATTAGCTGCAACAGTGCAGAAGGAGGACGTGATGATGGGCAATCAAGACAGACTCGTGATCGGAGGGACGATCGAGGTTTCGCGTGCCGCCCTGCGGGAACTGGCGCAGCGCTACCACATCCGCCGGCTGGTGCTGTTTGGTTCGGCGGCGCGAGGCGAGCTCAGACCGGACAGCGACATCGATCTGCTGGTCGAGTTCGAAACTGGTAAGGCGCCCTCGCTGGGTGGCATGGTGGAAATCCAGGAAGCCTTCGCAGCGCTGTTCGGCGGTCGCAAGGTGGATATGGCCACGCCTTCCGTCTTGAACAATCCATACCGCCGGCGCGCGATCGAAAAGGACATGGAGGAACTCTATGCGGCCTGAGGATCGGGACGCGGCGTATCTGTGGGATATGCTGCAGGCGGCCAGGGAGGTGGAGGCCATGTTGGAAGATCATGATCTGGCCGCATTTCTCGCCGACCGGGTGCTGTTGTGGGCCATCGAACGCGGTGTGGAGATAGTCGGCGAGACCGCCCGTCGGGTATCGGCGCCGTTCATGGCCGCCCATCCAGAGATGCCCTGGCGCAAGATCATCGGGCAGCGCAACATCCTGGCGCATGAATATGGCCAGATCGATCACGCATTGCTCTACAAGACTGCCGTGGAGGACATCCCCGAATTGATTGGACAGCTCCAGGCGCTCCTCCCGCCCCTGGAAGAAGATGAATCATGAGCCCGACGTCGATCGTCCAGAAACTCTGGAACTACTGCAACGTCCTGCGCGACGACGGCATGAGCTATGGCGACTACGTCGAGCAGTTGACGTATTTGCTCTTCCTCAAGATGGCCGACGAGCGCACCCGTGCGCCGTACAACCAGCAGAGCTCGGTGCCGGAGAAGTACGGCTGGACCAGCCTCATCAGGAAAGACGGCGACGAGTTGTTCGACCACTACCGCCACACGCTGGAGGCGCTCGGCAACCAGAAGGGCCTGCTCGGGCTGATCTTCAACAAGTCGCAGAACAAGTTCCAGGACCCGGCCAAGCTGCGCCGGCTGGTGGTCGATCTCATCGACCGGGAAACCTGGGTGTCGATGAGCGCCGACGTGAAGGGCGATGCCTACGAGGGCCTGCTGGAGAAGAACGCCCAGGACACCAA
>JAHKKL010000398.1 GCA_020027635.1 Gammaproteobacteria bacterium | reverse complement strand
GAACACCTTTTGCGACACCCTTCGGAGGGAGAGGGGGATTTATGCGACGTTGGAGTTTCCTAGACTTTACGTAAAAACCTGACGGGATAACGACCATGCACTACGACTACATCATCATCGGTTCCGGCGCGGGCGGCGCGGCCGCCGCCTGGCGGCTGGCCAGCGCCGGCAGCGAGGTGCTGCTGCTGGAGAAGGGCAATGCGCTGCCGCGCGACGGCAGCACGCTGGATGTCGAGCAGGTGATCCGCGCCGGGCGCTTCAAGAGCCACGAACCCTGGCTCGACAAGGACGGCCGGCGCTTCGCCCCGGAGGAGTACTTCAACCTCGGCGGCAAAACCAAGTGGTACGGCGCCGCGCTGCTGCGCTATTCACCACGGGAATTCGAACCGGACGCGGGACACCAGTGCCTGGGCTGGCCGATCGGCTACGCCGACCTCGAGCCCTATTACGCGGAGGCCGAACAGCGGCTCGGCGTGCGGGTGTTCGCGCCGGAGCCCGGCCTCGCCGCGATCGTGCGGCGGCTGACGGGAAACTCCGGCGGCTGGCGGGCCGAACCGCTGCCGCTCGCGCTCGATGCGCACATCACCGAGCATCCCGAGGAGGCCGCCCACTTCGATGCCTTCGCCTCGGTCAAGAGGCTCAAGGGCGATGCCGAAAGCGCCTTTCTTGAGGCGGCCCGCGAGCGACCCAACCTGCGGGTGCAGAGCGGCCAGGCCGTGGTCGAACTGCTCGGCGACAGCTATCATACGACGCGGCTGCGCGGCGTCATGACCGAGGACGGGCAGATCTTCGAGGGGCGCACGGTACTGCTCGCGGCGGGCGCGCTGCACTCGCCGCGGCTGCTGCAACAGTACTTCAAGCGCACCGGGCTCGAGGCGCGCCTGCCCTGCGCCACGCAGGTCGGGCGCTACTACAAGCAGCACCTGCTGACCGCGCTGGTCGCCTTCACCCCCCGGCGCCAGACGGATCTGCTGCGCAAGACGCTGGTGCTGCTGAACGAGCGGGTGCCGCACAGCAGCGTGCAGCCGCTCGGTTTCGATGGCGAGCTGATCGGCGCGATCATGCCCGCCCTGGTGCCGCGGCGCCTTGCCACCGCGTTGGGACAGTACGCCTACGGGTTTTTCCTGCAGACCGAGGACGGCTCCGACGCCGCCAACCGGATCAACGCCGAGAACGGCAGCGGCCTGCCGCGGATGGACTACGACCCGCGCCGCCTCGCCCCGGCGCACGCCGAGCACCGCCGCCTGGTGCGCGGCTTCCGCAACGCCCTGCTGCGCGCCGGCTGTCTGGGTTTTTCCAAGACGATCCCGCTGGGCGGCACCGCGCATGCCTGCGGCAGCCTGGTCGCCGGTAACGACCCGACGCGCTCGGTGGTGGATGCGACCGGGAAGGTGCACGGCATGGACAACCTCTACGTCGTCGACGGCAGCGTGCTGCCGCGCTCGAGCCGCGTCAATCCCTCGCTCACCATCTTCGCCTGGTCGCTGCGGGTGAGTGACCTGCTGGGCCAACACAACCGGGAGACCCGCGATGCCGCCGATCGTGAACACGCCCTTGCCTGAGTTCATCCGCTTCGGACGCGAGATCTGCGGCGATCTCGCCCAGGCCGAGCGGCGCGAATGGTGGCTCGCCAACGGCCTCGGCGGCTATGCCGCCGGCACCGTCGCCGGCAGCCTCACCCGTCGCTACCACGGCCTGCTGATCGCCCCAATCAATCCGCCGCTCGGCCGCCACCTGGTGTTCGCCAAGGCCGAGGCGGTGCTGCTCGACGGCGCCCGGGAATGGGAGCTCGGCACCAACCACTGGGCGGGCGGCGCGGTGGCGCCGCAAGGACATGTGCACATCGAGTCGTTTCATCTCGAGGGCCGGATGCCGGTGTGGCACTACGCCGCCGGCGCGCTGCGGCTCGAGCAGCGCATCTGGATGGAACCGGGGGCGCACACGAGCTACGTCGCCTACCGCCTGCTATCTCCGCTGCTCGACGGCGCGGCGCCGCGTCTGAGGGTGCGGTTCCTCATCAACGCGCGCGACCATCACGGCAACGCCCGGCCCTGGGATTTCAATCCGGTCATCGAACAGGAGGGCCGGCGACTCACCGTCATCCATCCCAACGGGTTCCGGCTGACTATCCGCGCGACGGCGGGTGAACTGCGCAGCGACCACACCTGGATCGAGAACCTCGACCTGCCGGTGGAACGCGAACGCGGACTCGATCCGTTAGACAACCACCTGTGCGTGGGCGAGGCGCTGTTCGATCTCCTTCCGGGTGAATGGGTCGGTTTCGCCGCCAGCCTGCGCGAGGATGTCTCGCCCTATCTCGAGGAGGCGCTGCGGCGCTTCCAGGCCCACGACCGCGGCGTACTGGCGCGCGCCCGCCTGCACACTCCCGGCCTGCGTGAGGCGCCCGCCTGGCTACAGCAGTTGGTGCTCGCCGCCGACAGTTTCGTGTTCGCGCGTCCACTGCCCGAGGCGCCGGACGGGGAATCGGTGATCGCGGGCTACCCGTGGTTCGGCGACTGGGGACGCGACACCATGATCGCCCTGCCCGGCCTGACGCTCGCCACCGGCCGCTATGACAGCGCGCGGCGCATCCTCGAGACCTTCGCCCGCTTCGTGGACCAGGGCATGCTGCCGAACGTGTTTCCCGGCG
>JAHKKL010000083.1 GCA_020027635.1 Gammaproteobacteria bacterium | reverse complement strand
TTACGGCCCGTGGTTTTATCCGCGGCTCTACTGGGAGGCCGGTCTCATCGGCCAGTTGCTCTACCTAGAAGCGGAAGCGGCCGGCCTGCGCGCCACGGGCATCGGTTGCTACTTCGACGACCCGATGCACGAGGTGCTGGGTCTCGCGGACTCCGCCTTCCAGGATCTCTATCACTTCACCGTCGGCGGCCCGCTAGACGACGAGCGGCTCACCACCCTGCCGGCCTATGCGGAGAGGTAAGCGTGTCGCTGGGCTTTACGGGAATGACACATACATAAGCCGAAATGGGTGGGTTAGCGTTCTTTGCGTAACCCACCACGCGTTGCGTAGCAACCCAACGCCTCGTTTAATGAGCGCCTGACGGCACATCCGGTGGGTTACGGCACCAACGGCGTGCCTCACCCACCCTGCTCGATTATGAAACCGCCTGAGTAAGTGCCATTCGGCCTTACGGGGAAATTCAACTAACGCGGCCGGTCACGGGTACTGCGTTCAGAGCGCCTCAATCTCCTTCGATTCGAACACCACGAGTTCAACCCCCGCCCCGGCGAAGTTCGCCAGATCCGCCGCCGTGGCCTGCCCTTCCGGCGAGGCCAGCGCCTGCTGGAGCGCGTCCATGGAATCGAAGCTTAGGATCGCCGCGAAGTGGTAGGGTGACTCGCCCTGGGGCGTCGCCACACTGCCGGTGCTGACCTCGTAATGCCGCAACCCCGGTATCGTCATGGCGATGGGCAGGTGGGTTCGATAGTAATAGGCGTCGAATGCCGCGGTGTCCGACGGCTTCTTATACAGTGCGATGAGTTTTGCCATTGCCCCTGCTCCTCGGCCATTGCCTGAAAGTCCTGCACCTGCTCACGCCAGATCGTTCTCCAGCACGATGCGGTAGCGCGCCTTCCCCGCCGCGAGATGGGCCAGGGCCTCGTTGACGCGGCTCATCGGGAAATACTCGACCACGGGCTCGATGCGGTGGCGCGCGCAGAAATCGAGCATGGTGCGGATGACAAACGGAGAACCCGCCGGCGTGCCGGAGAGGCTGCGCTGATGACCGATCAGCGTGAACGCGGGCACCGGGATGGGTGAAGGAGCGGCGCCCACGATGTGCAAACGGCCCCTGGGTGCGAGCAATGCGAAATAGGATTCCCAATCGAGGTCGACGGCGACGGTGGAGAGGATGAAGTCGAGCGAGCCGGCGAGCTTGCTCAGTTGCGAGGCATCGCGCGAATTGACGGCATGGTGGGCGCCCATTTGCATGACCTCGTCGCGCTTGGCATCGCTGGAGGTGAACGCGGTCACTTCGCAGCCCCACTTGTTCAGGAACTGCAACGCGAGATGACCCAGGCCGCCGATGCCGATGACGCCGACGCGATGCGTGGGCCTGACGTCGAACTGCACCAGGGGATTGAACACCGTGATGCCGCCGC
Source organism: Gammaproteobacteria bacterium (assembly GCA_020027635.1). GTDB lineage: Bacteria > Pseudomonadota > Gammaproteobacteria > UBA9214 > UBA9214 > CAVQCA01. Next base: position 5,703 of record JAHKKL010000083.1, on the reverse strand, counting down.
AGAACAGCGGTCCGGCCTTCCTGATGTCGATGCCCGCGGGCAGGGGCGTCGCCCACTCCGCACTGCAGCGCACCTTGTCGGCGAATCCGCCGTGGCGGCCGACGATGGTCTGCTCGCGGGTCGGGCACAGGTTGTGGTTGCCGCTCAGGCACTGGTTGCAGACCATGCAACTGCCGCTGAACCAGCCCAGTCCGACCCGGTCGCCGATCTTGAGGTGTTGCACGCGGGCGCCGATCTGCGCGATGGTCCCGACGACTTCATGGCCGGGGACGAATGGATAGCCGATGTCGCCCCATTCGCTGTTCACCATGGACAGATCGGAGTGACAGACTCCGCAGGCAATGACATCGATCTCGACCTGATCGGACCCCAGCGCACCGGGATCGTAGGCGATGCGTTCGAGGCGGCCCCTGGGTTGCTTGACGGCGTAGGCTTGGATCATGGGAGGACTCCTTGGGTGTTTCCCTGCGGTCGGAAAAAGAGCCGGGTGGACTGAAGTCTAGCATTCCCGCCGGTTTGCGTTCCCAACCTCACCGGGGGCGATGCACGAAGCCGGGATGCCGCCGCGCGCTTTGCTCCATTCGGCAGTTGGCGAGTTCGGCCCTCAGGCTGGCGCCACCGTTGCGGTGTCGATCAGGCGCTTGCCGCGCCCCATCCCGCGGGCTTGTGGCCCTGATCCGGAGCGGGCACGAGCCAGGCGGGCGGTCCCTGTAGGCTGTTTCACAAGGTTTTTCTGTGCCCGTCAAAATGCGGCTTTTACCGGGGCGGCAGATTCGCCATAATGCCCACCGATTACCCGCAAGAACGACAGGTGTCACCGTGGCAATGGACGAAGTACCGATGCTCAGGAAAGACCGATTGAACTACTTCCGCACCGAGATTCTGATGGCGGTGGTCGCCATCATCACCATCCTCGCCGTCTGGCTGGTGCCGGGTCAAAAGGAGGAGGCACCGCCCGCCCTCCCGCAATTGACGACCGTACCCCCGATGGAAACGGAAAACGCACCGGCGGCGCCGGCAGGCGAGGCGGCGGTATCGGCAATACCCGGCGACCGTGCCCGCGCGATCATCGCCGGGTTGCGTGCCGGCGGCGGGGAACCCGATGCGGCCGAGGTACTCGCCGATGCGCAACGGCTGCAGGACGAGGGCCATCCGGAGGACGCCTACCTGCTGTATCGCTACGCCGCCAATCATGGCGACGCGCGGGCCGCCCTGGTGCTCGGCACCCAGGCCGATCCGGCCTACCACTCAGCCGCCGGCAGCATCCTGCCGGGACCGGAACCCGAGCAGGCCATCAAGTGGTATCGCCTGGCCGGCGCGGAGGGCAACGCGGAAGCCGTGGCGCGCCTGCAGGCCCTGCGCAGCCGGCTTGAACAGGCGTCCGCCTCCGGTGATGCGCAGGCCGATCGCCTGCTGCTGTTATGGCAGTAGCCAGCATTTCTCATCGCGCGGCGGCGGAACAACATGCTGTATCGGAGGTAATCAACATCATGTCCACTCGGAAAAAGACCGTGTGTATTCGGGAAATGCCTGTCCCGTTGAGAAATGCTGACGGGTTCTTCGGGAGATCGGGATCATGAAAAACTACTGGCTGGCGCTGGTCATCGCCGCAATGCCGCTGATGGCGATGGCCGCCGAACCGGGCGAAGGCATCGACAAGCCGCTGCTGATCACGGGCAAGCACAGTCTTTTCCAGCGCGTGCTGGCGGTTCCCGGCGCGCGGTTGGCCACCCAGCCCGGCGCCAAGGGAAGCGAACCGGTGACGCCGTTTACCGCGTTCTACGTCTACGCGCGCCGCACCCAGGGTGGCACGGCGTGGCTCCAGGTCGGCACGGACATGCACGGCAACCGCGCGGGCTGGCTCCCCGCCGCCAGCGCCATCGAGTGGAACAGCGGGCTGACCGCCGTGTTCCGCGACCCGGCGGGTCATGACCGGGTGCTGCTCTTCAAGGACAGCGATTCCCTGCGCAAGCTCGTCCAGCAGCACGACCTGAACGCCTATGACACGCTCTACCAGGGGGCGGCGCAGGGACAGTTGCCCGCCGGCTCGCCGGTGGTCGCCATCCAGCCGCCCGGCTATATCGACATCCAGGACGATTTCTACCTCGTGCCCATCCAGCGTTACGAGGACGTCTATGTGGGCAGTCAGCAGGCGCGCCTGCTGAAGGTATCGAGCGTTCCGCTCTCCAGCGAATCGCCCGAGCCGGTCAAGGCGGTCAAGACGGCCAAGGCGGACAACCGCCCGCAGGACTACAAGGCGGGGCTGGTGTTCGTCATCGACTCCACCCTGTCCATGGAACCCTACATCAAGCGCACCCGGGAGGCGGTGAAGAAAATCTATGACACCCTGGGCGGCGCCGACCTGCTCGGTCACGTGAATTTCGGCCTGATCGCCTTTCGCGACAACCTCGCCGCCAGCCACCAGCCTGCGCACGACTATCTGGTGCGCACCTATGTCGATCTGCAGCAGGGACGCGACGCGGCAGGATTTCTTTCCCGGGTGAACTCGCTGCAGGCCGCGCTGTTCTCGAACAATGACTTCATCGAGGATTCCTACGCCGGCGTCAAGGAGGCGATCGAGGCGATGGACTGGAAGGGCTACGCGGCCCGCTATATCGTGCTGGTGACCGATGCCGGACCGCGCGACGCCAATGACCCGCTCTCCACCACCGGCCTGGGGTCCGAGAGCCTGCGGCGACTGGCCCAGGACAAGGGCATCGCCATTTTCGTGCTGCACCTGCTGACGCCGGCCAAGATGGCGGACCACGACGCGGACGCCGGTGCGTACCGTAAGCTGGCCGATTTTCCGGGCATCGGCAGTCTCTACTACGGCGTGCCCACCGGCGATGTCGCGGAATTCGGCACGGTGGTGGACGCGCTGGCCAGCCAGATCGCCGAGCAGGTGCGCCTGACCGAGGGAGGCAAGGCGGCGCCGGTCACGACGCCGACAGCGGCGGCGACAGGCAGCGACGCGCGGCTCGCCGAACTGCAGTCCAAGGTGACGAAGCTCGGCTATGCCCTGCGCATGCGCTACCTGCAGAAGGCCGAGGGCGGCAAGGTGCCCGACGTGTTCGACGCCTGGGTGCTCGACCGCGACTTCCGCGACCCCGAACGCTCCACCCTGGACGTGCGGGTGCTGCTCACCCGTGACCAGCTCTCCGACCTGCACGATGTGCTCAAGCAGGTGCTGGCCCGGGCCGAGGAAGGACTGCTCTCGCCGCAGAATTTCCTCAACGAACTGAAGAGTCTCGCCGCGACCCTGACGCGCACCCCCGAACAGCTGGGCGCCACCACGGCCACGACGGCGGGCGAGGGTCAGAGCCTCGCGGATCTGGGCTTCATGCGCGAGTACATCGAGGGACTGCCCTACACCGGCGAGGTCATGGGCCTGTCGCTGGAGGACTGGCAGAGCTGGCCGACCCGGCAGCAGGTCGCCTTCCTCAACCGTCTCGAGGAGAAGGTCAACTATTACCGCGCGCTGCACGATCACACCGACCTGTGGGTGAGCCTGGACGGCGGACCGGTCGGCGGCGATTCGGTGTTCCCCGTTCCCCTGGAGATGCTTCCCTAATCCTCGTGAGCACCGAGACCACGACGGAGCCGCAATGCAGGCGAGCGCTCATCTATCACCTGCGCGATGTGGTCAAGACCCGTGAGGCCGAGGGCGTGGCCTTCCGCCTGCGGGTCCCGAACCTGCAGATCGCCGTGGGCGAAAAGATCGCCCTGATCGGCGAATCGGGCTGCGGCAAGTCGACCCTGCTCGACATGCTCGTGTTCATCCTGCAGCCCTCGGATACCGGGGCTTTCTGCTTCCGACCCGATGCCGACGCGGAACCCCGGGACGTGGATGCCTACTGGAAGCACGGCATGCTGAATGAACTGGGCGACCTGCGCAAACGACACATCGGCTACGTGATGCAGACCGGCGGCCTGCTGCCCTACCTGACGGTGCACGACAATATGAACCTGTGTCGCAGCGTGCTCGGCCTGCGCCGTGACGGGACGGTCGAACACCTGGCCGAAGAGCTCGGCATCGCCCCCCATCTCGGCAAACTGCCCGACTCCCTGTCCACGGGCGAGCGCCAGCGGGTCGCCATCGGCCGCGCTCTCGCCCACCGGCCTTCCATCGTGATTGCCGACGAACCCACCGCCTCGCTCGACCCGTATGCGGCGGAGAAAATCATGTCGCTGTTCATCCAGCTCGCGAACGAGTTCAACACCACGGTCATCCTCGCGAGCCACGCCTGGCGCCATGTCAAGGAACTCGGCCTGCGCCGGCTTGCCCATCAAACCCAGCACCTCGAGGATGGCAAGCTGACCGAGACGGTGGTGAGCGGCTGACCATGGTCTTCTCCCTTGCCAAAGTGTTCCGGCTGGCGACCCGCGACTACTTCCACGAGTGGCAGATGTCGGGATGTTTCGTGCTGGCCCTGGCCGCGGTGCTGGGACCGATGCTGGTGCTGTTCGGGCTCAAGTTCGGCATCGTGGGCGCGATGGTGGATCAGCTGATCGAGGACCCCCGCAACCGCGAAATCCATCCCCTCGGCAGCGGCCATTTCGACCAGGCCTGGCTGGAGGCCGTGCGGAAGCAGCGGCAGGTGGCCTTCCTGGTGCCGCGCACCCGCAGCATCGCCGCGAGCATCGAACTCAGCAGCCGCGATTCCATGCGGATCGTGCCGGTGGAGCTGATCCCCTCCGGCCAAGGCGATCCGCTGCTCCCGCAAGCCGGCGATCTCGTGGAAGGCATCAGCCGGGTGGTGCTTTCCCGAAGCGCGGCTGAGAAGCTGGGCGCCGCCGCCGGAGACACCGTGAACGGCAGTCTCGCCCGGCGTTTTCGCGGCACCCAGGAACGGGTGCACCTGCCCCTGACCGTCGCGGCGGTCGCCCCGGCGCAGGCCTTCCCGCGGGAAGGCGCCTTCGTGTCGGTGCGCCTGCTCGAGGCGCTGGAGGACTTCCGGGACGGGCGGGCGGTGCCCGAACTCGACTGGGAGGGAGAGCCGGCGGACAGCGATCGCAGCTACCCGGGATTCCGGCTCTATGCGCGTTCCATCTATGACGTGGCGGGACTGCGGGATGCCTTCGCCAAGCTCGGCGTCGAGGTACACACCCAGGCGGCCCAGATCGAGCTGGTGCAGCGCATGGAGCGGAATCTGACCGCCATCTACTGGGCCATCGCCGTGATCGGCCTGGTGGGATTTTCCCTCTCGCTCGGGGCCAGCCTGTGGGCCAATATCGACCGCAAGCGCAAGGAGCTGTCGGTGTTGCGCCTGGTGGGATTCACCACCCGCGATATCGTCTGGTTCCCCATGGTGCAGGCGCTGTTCACCGCCATCCTTGGCTGGGGACTGGCGGTGGGGATCTACCGGGCGGCGGCCTGGGTCATCAACAACATGATGGCCGCGCAGATGGAAACGGGGCAGCAGGTGTGCCGGCTGCTGCCATTGCATTACGAGATCGCACTGGTGCTGACCTGCACCGCCGCCGTGGTGGCATCGGGTCTCGCGGGTCTGCGCTCGGCGCGGGTCGAACCGTCCGAAGGTCTGCGCGAGCTGTAAACAAAGCGGATCCCCGGTTTCCGCCAGTCTTTATCAATAGCCACGGACTCGAATGGTACTTACTTAAGCACAATTGATCAGGAGGTAGCCTGGGTTGAACGCAGTGAAACCCGGGTTTCGCTGCCGCTCAACCCAGGCTACATTCTTA
>JAHKKL010000397.1 GCA_020027635.1 Gammaproteobacteria bacterium | reverse complement strand
AGCTATGGCGCGCGCCTTCCTAGCGGTGTTTACACCCTGCATGAGATCACGGACTATTCCCGTGTGCATTACTCTACGGTCAACGGCGCGGTGCACCGGCTCGAAGCGGGGGGCGATCTAGCGGAATCTCAGGGACAGACCACGGTTTCTGGCACTACGCGGCATGGTGCAACGGTTTGATCTTCGGGCGAGGCTTTTGCCTGGCCTGCCACAAGTCATAGGCGGCCTGCATGTTGAGCCAGACTTCCGGGCCGGTGTTCAACCACTGCGCGAGGCGCAAGGCCATATCGGCGCTGACGGCGGCCTTGCCGTTCAGCACGCGCGACAACGCCGCGCGCGTCACCCCCAGCGCCTTGGCTGCTTCGGTGACCGTGACACCGGTGTCGACGAAGACGCCGTCTTTGGAAGTGAATGGGGGACAGCCCACGATTTTAAGGCATTTAGTCGATTGCCGACTTCTTCGTATTCGTCCTGGTTGGCTGTTGTGGTGGTGAATATGGGAACGGAGGAATTATTCTTTTCGGATAGGACTACTCCTATCCGGTGATCTCGGACCCCGAGGCCATTTCCCGCCTCCTGACCGGCATCCCTCTCATCCACCGCCAGCACCGAGTCGCAGTCGATCGCTGCCGCCCGGTAAGAAGGCGGGCTATAGCCCAAGCTCCGCGCCGCCAATCTCGCGCGCGTGCCGGAACGCGCTGCTCACCTTGTCGATCTCGGCAGCGGAAACACCATAGTCCTCGAAGCGGCCTTTCCACTCGCGCACGACGCGCCAGAGCCTGTCGACAATCGCCAGCGCCTTGTCTCGCGTGAGTCCGAAACGGGCGGCCCAGCCCATGGCGTTGGTGAGTGTGGCCAAGCGCCCCTGGGGGCCGATGCCGAGGTGGAGGAAGCGTTCCGAGGCATGCGTCGGCCGGGGCACCACGTCATAGAGCGGGCTCAATACCCATCCCCGCGCTTCCGGGTCCCAGAGCAGTCCATGGTTGCGGAGGTGGTCGTCGTCGTTGGTCACCAGAATGTTGAACACCATACGGGCGAACAGCTCGTCAAGATCCGCGGCGAGGCGCCGGGCGGCGCCGTGGCGGCGCAGGGCATCCGCGATGTCGGCGTAGTTTTTCCGGGGCGAGTCCTGCTCCGGGCAGCCGACGAGCGTGAGCGCGCTGATGAAATGTCGCCGGGTCATCGCACCGGCAACACCCACACGGTCGAATCGTTCGATCAGCAGGATGTGCTGTCCCGCGCCGAGCTCGACCATGTCGATCCGCGGCCCGGTAAGACCGGCCGCGCCCGCGAGCCTGAATGTGGCCGCTTCCACGACGGGGACCTCATAGCCGTCCGACTGTGACGGAAACTTCGCGAGCCATAGCTTTCCTTCCGCATCCGCCACTGTCGCCTTGGGCCGTGCCCCGCCGAGCGAGCTGCCCGCATCGAAGAAGGCTGCAAGACGCGCGGGAACCGGCAGCCCGGCTTCGATGCGCTGGGCGGCATCGAGAAAGTAGTCCAGCTTGTGGATGTTTCCGAGTACCACTGCGGCCTCGCCAACGTCGAGGCCAGTGCGCACGTCCAGCGCGCCCACCCGGTTGGCGCCGGCCGCGAGCAGATAGTCCGATTCGGGCAGGCTGTTCTGCGGCACCTTGCGCCGCGCTTCGATGACGCGCCGGCCCCAGGCATCGGGCGCCGCGTCGCGGATGGCGCCGAACAGGGTGAGTCCCGGCACGGGATGCAGCACGACACCGCGCACGGCATCCTTGTGCCGCAAACCGAGGCTCACCGGGTCGATCTCCAGGGCGTTGGGACGATCGAGATAACGCAAGCCGTAAACGAAGGCGGCGCCCTTCGGTGTCGCGCCTTCCTCTTCCAGGGTGAGCAGGCCCGCCGGCACGGCCGTCGGCTCGCCCGGGAGATAGGCAAAGACCGCCAGCTCCCTAGAAGTCATAGTGCTTGAGCGCCTGGGGGGAGAGTTTGCGGGCGCGCTGCCGCTTCTCCGAAGTTTCCAGCAGGGCGAGGGCGGCGTCTTGCGTCTCGTACAGGCGGCTCAGGTTAGCGCCGGGGGCGATGACATCCAGATAACGCACGATCTGGCCGATGGCGACGGCCGCATCACCATGCTCGATGCGCGAAGCGGTCTCGCGACTGATATTCGCACGCACGGCCGCTTCGGCCTGCAGCAGACGGCGGGCCTTGCGCAGGCGCGCGATGTGCTCTCCGATATCCTTGAGTCCCTGGGTGAGATGCGCGGGCATCGAAAGGTTTTGCGCTTTTTTCATGATGCATATTTCCTGCACAAAATGCTTAATGACGGATATAAGACATATTAAGTAGAGAGTATGCGCCGGTCAAGGAGAATGTCGCATAGTGTCGGCAGTATCCTGTCACGGACGGAATAAAGTCATATCCATGCTGTTCGCCGGCTGTTTGTTGCTCCCCCGAGCGTGCCCTGGCCCGGGTGCCTTTATCAAGAAGGTAGCCTGGGTTGAACGGAGTGAAACCCGGGTTTGAATGTCGCTCAATCCAGGCTACCTTCCGTCCCGCCAGGCGCGGGTGCGCCTGGCGGCCGTCCGTTGCAAGTGGACCCGCCACATCGGCATCATCACCGCCGCAAGAATCGGGTGGGAACGCCGACCCCTGCGTGGCAGTATGCATACATGAACGA
>JAHKKL010000082.1 GCA_020027635.1 Gammaproteobacteria bacterium | reverse complement strand
GGGCGAATCAGATTCCGCACCCGCAATGCAAAGTGACAGCATCAAACTGTCGTGGATGATGCAGGTATGCACGAGAACGGAGGATAAAAGAGGTCCCGCCTCCATAATTTTGAAACGGGCTTCATGACGGGTCCATCGCTTGTAGAATTCCCGGGGTCGAATATCGACTGGTAACTGGCTCAGGGGTGGATGGCCGGTGTCGGAGAATGCCAGATCATCCATCGCTTCGAAGTCGCGTTTGATAATCGGTTCAATATCAATACCCAATGCCCCATTGAACGTGAGCGCGCAGGCGAACCAGCCCCCCGCATGAGACAGGCTCGCTGCTATCGGAGGGTAACCATTGGGCGCTATGACGTACGGAGCGCCCGAGGGAGTCGAATCAAATGTGACTTCAGTCGCATCTCCCAGCCACGCGGAAGCCGCACGGCGCAACAACCACCGCCCAAGCAGGAACTCCTGTTGGCGATGTTTCGAGCGGAAAGTGGCGTACCTCTGGCAATCGTGCGGCCCGAGGTTATTCGATATTTGTGACAACCCGACTGGGTCGGCATCGCGCATATCCGCGATGCCGACCCAGGGTGGCATTATTGTTTTCGGGGTCGCCCGGATCACTTGGCCAGTTTCACAACCTCACCTTTAAAGGCGACGCCCGCCATCAACGCGCCGGCGCCACACATGTACTCGGTCTCGGAGGATGTTTCGATACTCTTGTAATTACTTCTGATATTGATGATGGCGTCGCCGCCTTCCGCTCTCGCACGTTCCTGCATCATTAAGACCGCGGACAGAAATACCCACTCGCAAGCCTCCTTGTCGGATTTTCCAAAGGCGTTGGTTTTCTTGTTGGTCCCCCACTCGCCGATCACCTTCTCCACCTTCGGATGGCTCTGGTTGCCGAAATAGAGTTTCACTCCCTTGTCCATTTTTTCCTTGGCTGCCTGGGTGTTCAGGGCATCTTCCAATGGAAACATTTTATGGTCATCACGGGCTATCGCCGCTGCGGAGGCCAGTACGAGCAAGAGAGTCAGGGAAAATGTGAATGTACGCATAGCATATTCCTCCTTGGTGGATTAAATGCAGTTAAGACGCTGTAGCGGACCAGCGACGGAAGACAAGGCTGGCATTGGTGCCTCCAAAACCGAAACTATTGCTCATTATGGTATTCAGGGAAGTATGCCTGCTGGTAACTACCAAAGGAAGGCCATCGGTGGCCATATCCGGTTCATCCAGATTGGCGCAACCGGCTACAAAGTCATGCTGTAGCATAAGCAGGCAATAGATGGCTTCATGCGCTCCGGCGGCGGCAATGGGATGACCGGTAAGTCCCTTGGTGGACGAGATTAGCGGGATACGGTTGCCGAATACTTGTCGTACTGCCTCCAATTCAGCTACATCGCCGATGCGAGTGGATGTGGCATGGGTATTGATGTAATCCACCTCAACCCCGGCATGATCCAGGGCGAGCCGCATGGTGCGTGCCGCGCCATCCGGGTCCGGTGTCACCATGTCACCGCCATCCGAAATGGCGGCGTAACCAACCAGTTCGCCATAAATGCGTGCGCCGCGCGCCAGCGCGCAATTCAGTTCTTCCAGTACCAGTATGCCGGCGCCTCCTGCGATGACGAATCCATCCCGCTGCTTGTCGTAGGGTCGGGAGGCTTCGAGTGGACGGTCATTGAACCCGGTGGACAGCGCATGCATGGCATCGAACAGCAGGGTACTGATCCAGCCTACCTCCTCGGCTCCACCGACGATGACGCAATCCTGCTTGCCGAACTGGATCAGCTCGGCACCATGACCGATGGCGTGGGCTGAAGTCGCGCAGGCTGATGTGAGTGAGTAACTGGTGCCGCGGATGCCGAAAGCCGACACCAGGTTGGCGGAAGTCGTGCTGCCCATGATGCGTGGTATTTCGTAGGGCAGTATCCTGGCCGCACCGCGCGATTTGTAGTTTTCTATAACCTCCACGATTTCGAGTGGCGAGCCAGTCCCTGAACCGACGATCAGTCCGGTGCGCGGGCTGGTAAGGGTTTCCCGGGGCAGGCCGGCATCGGCGATTGCCGATTGTGCGGCGTGATAAGCATACTGGGCCGCATCGGACATAAAACGCCGCAGACGCCGCTCGATTTTAATTTCATTATCGAATCTCGGGATACCGGCCACGCAACTGCGAATACCCCGGCGGGCGTACTCCTCAACAAAAGTAATACCAGATCTGCCCTCGAACAACGCTCTGGCCACCTCTTCAAGACGATGTCCGAGACAGGACACGATTCCCATTCCGGTTATGACGACGCGACGCATCAACCAATAACCGCGGCAAACGGACGCGTATTAATTGAGGTTACCTTCCATTTGGTAAACTCAGAGTCTCCGAAATATCAGCGAGGTGTTAATGCCGCCGAATGCAAAATTATTACTCATGAAATATTCCGGTGTCATATCTCGTCCCGCCCCGGTGATGTAGTCCAGTCCCTCGCATGCGGGGTCCAGATCGTCCAGATTGATCGTCGGTGCGAACCATCCACGACGCATCATTTCGATGCCCCACCACGCTTCGATGGCACCGCAGGCGCCAAGGGTGTGACCGACGTAGCTTTTCATGGCGCTGATCGGTACCCGGCCAAGGACTTCGCGTGTCGCCTGCGCTTCGGCAATGTCGCCGAGGTCTGTGGCGGTGCCGTGGGCGCTGACGTAGCCAATGGCGGAAGGGGGGATGTCCGCATCGGCCAGGGCCAGCTGCATGGCCACGGCCTGGGATTTGGCTTCAGGCTGGGTGATGTGAGCACCGCTCGAATTAGTACCAAAACCGACAATCTCAGCGAGGATACGTGCCCCGCGAGCCTGCGCGGCATCATAGTCCTCGAGTATCAGAGTGGCTGCACCTTCACCAATCACGAGTCCGTCGCGCGCGCGGTCAAAGGGACGCGGCGTGGTTTCGGGTGCATCGTTGTGGGTACTGGTGGCGAACAGGGTATCGAAGACGGCGGCGCTGGGTGCCGAGAGTTCGTCCGCGCCCCCCGCGACCATCAGTTCCTGCCGGCCGGCGCGGATCGATTCGAAAGCATAGCCGATAGCCTGACTGCCGGATGTGCAGGCGCTGGAGGTGGGAATAACCCGTCCCTTCAGTCCGAAATACAGACAGGTGTTGACCGCCGTTGTGTGCGGCATCATCTGGATATAACTGGTGGAGGTTACGCCCTGCATGGAGCCGGTGGCCAGCATGTGGCCGGTGATGCGCACCGGTTCAATGCTGCCGGATGATGACCCGAAGGCTGTACCCATGCGGCCGTCGCGGATCATGGGATTATCAGACAGCCCCGCATCAGCCAGCGCGAATTCAGTGGCGCGCACGGACAACAACGACACCCGTCCCATGGAACGGATTATCTTGCGCGGGTAATGTGCCGGGGTTTTGAAATCGGTGATCGGTGCTGCCAGCCGCGTGTTGAGCATCTCGTAGCGATCCCATTCGGGTATCCGCTGTACAGCGTTGTTACCGGCGCGCAATCTTGTTTCAATCTCCTCCCAGCTGTTTCCCAGGGCGGTGACTCCGCCCATGCCGGTGACGACCACGCGTTTCATTCAGATAATTCCGCCGTTCACGCTGATGACCTGCCGGGTGATGTAGGCGGCATCATCGGAAAACAGGAAGGCAACCGTCGCCGCCACTTCCTCGGCGGTACCCAGACGGCCTGCCGGGATCAACTTGAGTGCATCCTCAACGGGGGCATCCGCGGTCATGTCGGTAGCGATGAGCCCGGGCGCGACGCAATTGACGGTGATTTTCCGGCTTGCCAATTCCACCGCCAGCGCCTTGCTGGCGCCAATCAGTCCCGCCTTGGCGGCGCTGTAATTAACCTGGCCGCGGTTACCCATGATGCCGGAGACGGAGGCCAGGGTGACGATGCGCCCCCCCCGTTTCGCGCGCACCATGGGCATGACGAGCGGATGCACGACATTGAAGAAACCGTCGAGACTGGTGCTGATGACCTCGTCCCAGTCCTCATCCGAAAGCGCGGGGAAGGCGTTGTCCCTGCTTACGCCGGCATTTACCACCACACCGTAGTAGGCCCCGTTGCTGGCTATATCCGCTTCCAGTGCTTCACGTGTCGCAACGCGGTCGCGCACGTCGAAACACAGCATGCCGGCAGCACCACTTAGCGCGCGGATATCGTCAGCCACCCGTTCGGCTACTTCGATGCGGCTGCGGCAATGCACGGTAATGGCGAAGCCTGCCTGAGCGAGACGTAAAGCAGTGGCGCGGCCGATGCCGCGGCTGGAACCGGTGACCAGTACCCTCCTCATGATTGATTCGATGCCTGTGTGAGGAATGCGTTGAAATCGTCAGGCTCGTAGACCTTGATGATTGCCGTTGCAACCGGTTCCTCATGCAGTGTGATGACACACTTGTAGGCGCCCAGACCACTCACATCGCGAAAGATGAGGCTGGTTCTCACTATCAATAAGGTTTCTGGAGGAAATTGTGCCATTGTAGCCTGATAGGCGCGGGTACCCAACAAAATTCCCTGCTTGGGCAATCGTCCCTGACTGCGGGCTGAGAGACCGACGTGGGCAGCGATGGTTTGAGCCATCAGCTCTATGCCAATCCATGAGGGCATGGCGCCATTGTCTGCGGCATACCAGCTATCCGGATGGACCGAGGCGGTAGCCGTGGCGGATTCCGCATCCCAGGCCGTGACGGCATCAAGCAATAACATCGTGCCACGGTGGGGCAGCAATATATCGATGGGTGGTATGTCTTGTGACATCATGGCATCAATCAGAAAAGATCAGGCTGGCATTGCTGCCACCGAATGCAAAGGAATTGCTCATGCATAAGCGACCATGCCCGTGTCGCAGGCTTTGGCCGATCATGACCAGATTGAGGGCGGGCAGGGCGGGGTCTGACTCCGCATCCCAGATATGGGGCGGAAGTTGTCCGTCACCGGTGAGGGTCAGGCAGCAGAAGGCCGCCTCCAACGCCCCCGCCGCTCCCAGGGTGTGTCCAGTCAGCGGTTTTGTGCCGCTGGCCGGTACGCCGGCTGGGAAAACACGGTCCAAGACGGCGCTCTCCATCGCGTCGTTCTTCAGGGTTGCCGTGGCATGCAAATTGACGTAATCGATAGCGGTAGCGGAGATGCGGGCCTCGGTCAAGGCCGCCCGGATCGCAATCTCGGCGCCGCGTCCCGCTGGATCCGGAGCGGACAAGTGATACGCATCGCTCGCTTCGCCCGCACCGATCAGGCAGACCGAGGCCGGTTCACGACTGAGAACAAACAATGCCGCCGCCTCGCCGACATTGATGCCACGGCGGTTGCGACTCATGGGATTGCAACGTTCAGACGCGACGGATTCCAGCGCGCTGAAGCCGCCAATGGTGAGACGGCAGAGCGTATCCACACCGCCGGCGACCACTGCATCGCACAAACCCATGGAGAGCAGATTGCGAGCCGCGATCAGGGCTTTGGCGCCCGATGTGCAGGCAGTGGAAACGGTATAGGCCGGCCCCGTCACTCCCAGCAGGCGGGCCGCGAACGGCCCGATTGTGCCGATCTCCTGCTGGCGATAAGAATAGTCAGGCGGAAAGGCGCCATCCTTGATTTTGGCGGCAATGGCGGCCTCGCCGGCGGCGATACCTGATGTGCTGGTGCCAAGTACCACACCAATCCGGGCAGGGCCGTATCGCTCAATCAGGGTTGCCAGTGTCGGCACGATTTGTACCGCAGTCGCGGCCATAAGCCGGTTGTTTCGACAATCGTATTCGGCGAATGCGGGCGGCAGATTGGGCAGGGATGCTGTCACCCGACCGACACACGCCAAACCGGACGGCAGCCAGCCGGTTTCCGCACGCATGCCGCACGTGTCTCCTAGCATCAGTCGGGTAAAAGTCTCCTCAATGCCTTCACCGAGACTTGAGATAAGTCCGATTGACTGGATGTAACAACGGAATGCGCTCATCGGGCAGTGTCCACAGCGCAGCACGCTTCATCCGTCAGCGTATGGATATTCACGACGAGTTTGGCAGGATGCAACGCGATGCTCAGGGTTTCATAGGGTACGGCCTGTCCGGTCTTTTGAATGGTCAGCAGCGACTCGCCCTGTCGGATCAGTTGTCCATCCCCGGCGCCAACCTTCCAAACCACGTTATCGGGCAAACCCGCGCGCACCGCATCCTGCGGCCACAAGGCAAACTGCAGCACAGCCACCAGCACGGCGGGATTAATGTGTGTCCATGCACCGGGTGGCCCGTTTGCGGAAAAATGCTCGCCGTCCCAGGTAAGTGTCAGCACGGTCTGTCCCAACGGTGTAAGGCCGACAAGCGTGAGCCGCTGTGGGCTATTCTCGATGTATGCCAGCAACGTCTCCTGTTGTTCACCCTCACCGATAACCACCTGCTGTAGTACTGAAAACCCCGGTCCGGAAGCTGGTGACCGCAGGCAGTAGCTGACACCGCCCGGCAGGGTTGGGCATCTATCGTTGCCGCAACCCGAGAGCAGGGCAATAAGGAGAAGGGCATGAATGCACATTGGCGAACCCTGCTTGTTCATGTGCTGACCTTCTCCTCTAAAGCCAGGGGCGCGAATAACACGGCGACGGCAATACCGGTGAACAGGGCCAGTCCGAACTGGCGCAGCGCCGGCATGCTGCTCAGCGCCAACAGGCCAAATGACAGCAGTGTGGTGGCGGCCGAAAGCAGCACCCCGGCGGTGGTAGAGGGCGCGCGCCCTCTACCCTCGTACAAAAAGATGGCATAGTTGATGCCGATGCCCAGGGTCAGGCCCCAGCCCATGATGGCGAACAGCGTCACCGATTCGCCGACGTAACCGAATATCCCCAGAGAAATACCTTCCGCCAGTACGACAGGCAACATGACCCGTGTCGCGGCGCGGAGTGGATAGTGCCAGGCCAATACCAGGAAGATCACCCCACCCACGGCCAGTAACACGGGCCCCCCCCATCTCCGATAGCGTCCGAGCAATTCGGATACGCTGCTGACCTTGTCCACCAGGCTTACCCCGGGCAGATTGCGTGTTGCGGCGGCGACGCTCAGCGGTTGATGTTCTCCGGAAAGGGTGACCATGCTGGTCGGTTGATCCTTCCCGACGGGCTGCCACAGATGGCGATACGGAATGGATAGAGGGGAACGTAGCCAGTCTTCCACGGTC
>JAHKKL010000081.1 GCA_020027635.1 Gammaproteobacteria bacterium | reverse complement strand
CTCCTGCGCGCGGCGCTCCATTTCCGCGTTGCCGCGCTGCACGGAGGCAAAGTCCAGATCCTCGGCGCTGGCACCGCTCGACATCGAGGAGGCGGCTCCACCGCCCAGCCCGATCAGCATCGCGGGCCCGCCCAGCACGACGATCGGCGCGCCGGCCGGGATCGCGCCCTTGCTCACATGCCCGTCGCGTATCATGCCGATTCCGCCGGCCAGCATGATGGGTTTGTGATACGCGCGGAGCTCCTTCCCGAACGGACCCGGGACCTGCGCTTCGAATGTGCGGAAGTAACCGCACAGGTTCGGGCGGCCGAATTCATTGTTGAACGCGGCCGCGCCCAGCGGGCCTTCGATCATGATCTCCAGGGCGGAAACGATGCGCGCCGGCCGGCCATGGTCGCTCTCCCACGGTTGTTCATAACCCGGGATGCGCAAATTCGACACCGAGAAACCGCACAGGCCGGCCTTGGGCTTCGCACCCCGCCCGGTGGCGCCTTCATCACGGATCTCGCCGCCGGAGCCGGTCGCCGCCCCCGGGAACGGGGATATCGCAGTGGGATGATTATGCGTCTCGACCTTCATCACCAGGTGGGCGGGTTCCGCATGCGGGGCATAGTTCCGGGCAGGCGGGTCGGGGAAAAACCGCTGCACCAGGTAACCCTCCACCACGGCGGCATTGTCACTGTAGGCCGACAGGATGCCGTCAGGGCTGGCCTCATAGGAGGCGCGGATCATGCCGAACAGGCTCCTCTCCTGCGCCTGGCCGTCGATGATCCAGCTGGCATTGAATATCTTGTGGCGACAATGTTCCGAGTTGGCCTGCGCGAACATCATGAGTTCAATGTCGGCCGGGTTGCGCCCGAGCGCCGTGAAGTTCACGCACAGGTAATCGACCTCCTCATCGGAAAGGGCCAGACCGAGTTCACGGTTGGCCTTCTCCAGCGCCGCACGCCCGCCTTCCAGCACATCGACGCGCGCAAAGGGAGCGGGTTCGGCATGCCGGAACAGGGCGTCGGTCTCCTGGATGGCGAACAGGACCGCCTCGGTCATGCGATCATGCAGCAGTGGCAGGATCATGTCCTGCTGCGCCGCCGTCAGCGAGGCGCCATTGTCGGTCTCGAGGGTATAGACGATACCCCGCTCCACGCGACGCACCTTCCCGAGGCCGCAGTTGTGGATGATGTCGGTCGCCTTGCTGGACCAGGGCGAAATGGTCCCCGGACGGGGCACGACGATCAGGGTAAAACCGGTGATGCCGTCATCCCGCTGCTGCGGTCCATAGGCCAGCAACTGTTCCAGTATCGCCTGTTCATCGCCTGTCAGCCGTTCTTCCAGTTCGGCGATATGCCAATAAACGGCGACGATACGAACAACCTCCGGCACGCGCTCCCTGAGCTGCTGAAGCAGTTTGTGACTGCGAAACTCTGATAATGCGGGACCGCCGCGCAGATGTAGCATCAGGACTCCGGAATGCGTCGGGAATGGGAGTTGGAAATGATACTGGATGGGCCTGGCGGGCAAAAGTCAGGCAAGCGCACGCCACGAAAGCCCGGTCTCCTGCCCGGCGACACCGATCCAGTCCGATGTGCAACCGAGCGCCGAGGCCAGTGCCGCGCGGGCCATTTCGGGGTGGTTGTTCTTTTCGCTGAGGTGCGCGGCCACGACATGCTGCAGCCGCGAGGAGTCGATGCTCTCCAGCAGGCCGGCGGCCTGCGCATTGCTCAAATGGCCCAGCGGGCCGCCTACCCGCGCCTTGAGGCTGGCGGAATAAGGTCCCCCGGCGAGCATGACCGGATCATGATTGCATTCGAGCATCAGGGCATCACATCCGTCCAGGGATGCACGAATATGAGAGGTTATCCTGCCGGTATCGGTCAGCAAACCGAAACGGTGTTTTCCGTCCGCGAACACGAACTGGCAGGGTTCGCGCGCATCGTGGGGGACGGTGAAGGGCTGTATCTCGAGACCGCCCAGGCAGAAGCCGGCCTGCCCGTCGAAACAGTGGATCTCGGGCAGGACATCATCGCGCAGCATCAGCTGCGTGCCGGCGCTGAGCCACACGGGCAGATCATATTCCCGCGCCAGGGCGGACACGCCGCGGATATGATCGCCATGCTCGTGGGTCACCAGAATGGCCGCGAGCCGCTCCGCCGAGTACCCGAGGCGCGCCATGCGCCGTTCGGTTTCCCGGCAGGAAAAGCCGCAATCGACCATGACCAGGGTTGATCCGGACTCAATGAGCGTTGCATTGCCCCGACTGCCGCTGCCCAGAGACGCGAATCTCATGATATCGGCCGGGGCCGGCCTAGCGCAGCTGTTCCTCCAGGAGGGTCAGTATCCGTTTCGCGGTACTGGAATGCTTTCGTCTCATCAGAAGACCAGAAGGCCAGTTTGGAGAGCAGCCCCTTCTTGTCCTCGTCTCCCAGGGGATCGTTGTAACGCACGAAATAGATGCCGCTCGTGCGGTTACGGTCCTCCACCGCGAAACCGACACGATCAAGCGCCATGCCGGTACGCCGCCAGGCGCGCGAGAAATCCTCCTTGTCGATCAGCATGATGCCATTGGTGTCCGAAACCAGCTGGGCCCGGCTCTCGGTCTGCGGCTGCGCCGCCAGCAGCGTCTGCGCCTTCTGCTCGTCCACTCCCAGGAAAACCACGAGTCGTTTCAGCATCTCCGCCTCGAGTTCCGGGTCGGGGGCGCGTGGTTTCCACATCGAGTTGCGATCTTCGGGTGTGCCCGTGACCACTTCCTCCATGCCACGGTGGGTCAGATACAGCTCCGTCGTACCGGGGGTGGCGCCATGCTCGAGGCGCACCCGGTACTGGTCACGGGTGGCGGCCGAATAGGCGAAATCCATGACCTTGCCCAGCGCGTTGCGAATGATGTCCGAGGGGATATCCGCGCGGTTCTCCGTCCAGCCGGTTTCGAGAATGCCAAGCCGGGGGTCTTCCATCTTGATCAGGAAGCCCTGCTGCAACCAGAACTCCCGCACCTTGGGCCACACCTGTGCGGGCTCGGCCTGGATAACCAGCCACTGCTGGTTCCCGTCGCGTTCCACACGCATGTCGCCCTTCTCCGGCAATACCGTGGGCGTACCGGCGGCTGGTTCAGCGTTACTGATTTCAGAGTAGCTCGTGCCGGCCGCAGTGGGCAGGTCGGGAGCCTCGTTGATGGAGGTGGCAGTGAGGTCCGGTGGGACCTCCAGTGGTTCGGTTGTCTGACTCTTCTTGTAATCGATCTTCCTGCCGGGTGCCGCCTTGTTCATGGTGCTGCAGGCAGTCGCCAGCAGCAGACCCGCCAGGGCGGTAACAGCGACTTTGATAATCAGGCTCGTTTGCTTCATCGGATTCCCTGTCAGGTAAGGACACCGGCCTGCCTCAACGCCTGCCGGACGGTGTCATGAAACTCTACTGCCAGTGGCGTCATCGGCAGGCGAATGCCGGGCGGGATCAATCCCATCTCATGGAGCGCCCACTTGACCGGTATGGGATTCGATTGCACGAAGAGCACGCGGTGCAGGATTTCCAGCGGCCGGTTGATCGCCTCCGCACGGCGGCGATCCCCCGCCAGCGCGGCGGCGCACAGCTCATGCATGCCGGCCGGTGCCACATTGGCGGTCACCGAAATATTGCCCTTCCCGCCCATCAGCATCAGTTCCATGGCCGTCGCGTCATCGCCACTGTAGACATCCAAGCGGTCGCCGCACCGGTCCATGATTTCGCGCGCCCGGTCCAGGTTTCCGGTCGCCTCCTTGATGCCGACGATATTGGAAATCGTGGACAGGCGTTCAACGGTCTCCGGCAGCATGTCGCAGGCCGTGCGCGAGGGAACATTGTACAGAATCTGGGGCACCGGAACGGCTTCCGCCACCGCCTGGAAATGCAGGTAGAGCCCTTCCTGGGTCGGCTTGTTGTAGTACGGCGTGACCAGCAGGCAGGCATCGACGCCGGCCTCCATGGCGCAACGGGTCAGATCGATGGCCTCGCGCGTGGAATTGGCGCCGGTACCGGCAATCACGGGTATACGACCGGCCGCCATCTCGACCGTACGGCGCACCACATGGCAGTGTTCCGCCTCATCCAGTGTCGCGGACTCGCCGGTCGTGCCAACCACCACAATCGCATCCGTGTGGTTCTCCACATGGAAATCGACCAGCCGCTGCAGGCTGTCTTCATCGATAGCGCCATCCCCGAACATCGGGGTTACCAGTGCCACCATACTGCCATGGAACATGACTTCGGAC
Source organism: Gammaproteobacteria bacterium (assembly GCA_020027635.1). Taxonomy (GTDB): domain Bacteria; phylum Pseudomonadota; class Gammaproteobacteria; order UBA9214; family UBA9214; genus CAVQCA01. The sequence continues at coordinate 5,289 of JAHKKL010000081.1, read as the reverse complement.
TCCGGGACCGGTTTGAGACGGACATGGTACTGATGCCATCCGTTACTGACAAGGTGACCGCTCAGCGGCCGGACGTGACCACCCGGCCAGTAGGCAATCAGACCGGCAAAGATGCTAGACTCTCGAAAACAGTACTCCCACCCGCGTCACGAGGCCACGCCAGGCACATGAGCAAACATTCTCCGGCAAAAACCAGTCAGCTGGTACTCTCCGCCCTGGGGGAGGATAAGCCCGGCATCATCGATGAACTTTCACGCTGCGTCCTGACCTGCGGCTGCAATATCGTCGACAGCCGCATGACCGTACTGGGGGGTGATTTTGCCATTCTTCTGCTGGTTGACGGCAACTGGAACAATATCGCCAAGCTGGAAAACCAGATCGCGCTCCTCGAGGAACGACTGGCACTGACCATCATCGCCCGCCGCACGGTTCCGAAGGAAGGCCGCAAGGACCTCCTGCCCTACGGGGTGGACGTGGTTGCGCTGGACCAGCCGGGCATCGTCCACAACCTGGCCAGCTTCTTTGCAAAGCGGCAGATCAACATCCAGGAAATGATCACATCGAGTTACGCTGCCGCCCATACCGGCACCCCGATGTTCTCGGTACACCTGACGGTCGACATACCCGCCAACCTGCAGATCGCCATGCTGCGGGATGAGTTCATGGACTTCTGCGACCAGCTGAACCTCGATGCCGTCATAGAACCGATCAAAGGTTGAGGGAAGCTATCCCAGCACGATGAGCAAGGTATCGATAGGCAGGAATGTCCCAGATTTCAGCCTGCCCGCCACCGGTGACCAGACCGTCACCCTGTCGGAGTACAAGGGGATAAATGTCGTCGTCTACTTCTACCCCAAGGACAGCACCCCGGGCTGCACGACGGAAGGACAGGACTTCCGCGACCGAATGGCCACGTTCCGCCGATGCAATACCGCCGTGTTCGGAATTTCGCGCGACAGTATAAAATCACACGAGAGCTTCAAGGCCAGGCAGGAATTCCCGTTTGAACTTCTCTCCGATGCCGACGAAACGGTCTGCCGGCTCTTCGATGTCATCAGGGAAAAAAACATGTACGGGCGCAAGGTCATAGGCATAGAGCGCAGTACCTTCCTGATAGACGACCGTGGCGTCCTGCGCAGGGAATGGCGCAAGGTCAAGGTCAAGGGGCATGTCGATGAGGTGCTGGAGGCTATAAAAGAATTGTAATCATCCCGTGCCGTTCATATCGACAAGTTGACTTGTCATCTCCGGGAAAACGCATGGACAGCCAATAACTCTCCCCGCAAAGACGCCAAAAACACAAAGCTCTTTACTTGTTTTTTTGTTAGAAATACCTTGGCGTTTTTGCGGTGAGCGAGGGCTGCCTGTTTTCAACGGGCAGGTCCGCTGATGCTCAGGCGCTGGACTGGCTCGCTTCGGTCCCTGCCTTGATGACCTCTTCTTCCCGGTATTTAATCGGCCATGCCTTCAATACTGCCTGCACTAAGGTCGCGAGCGGGATCGCGAAGAAGACCCCCCAGAATCCCCACAGCCCGCCAAAGACGAGGATAGCGATAATGATGGCCACGGGATGCAGGTCGACCACTTCGGAGAACAGCAAAGGCACCAGCAGATAACCGTCCAGCGCATGAATCACGCCGTAGGCGAACAGCGCCCAGCCGAAGTCAGCGCCCCAGCCCCACTGGAAGTAGGCGACCAGGGCCACCGGCGCGGTGACAACCGCCCCGCCGACATACGGAATGATCACCGACAATCCCACCATGGTGGCCAGCAGCAGGGTGTATTGCAGACCCATCATGGTAAACGTGGCATAGCTGACCGCCCCGACGATGAAGATTTCCCAGACCTTGCCGCGTACATAATTCGACACCTGCAGATTGACGTCATGCCAGACCTGATTCGCCAGCCGGCGCTCCCTGGGCAGCCGCTGGGCAAACCAGCCGAGAATGGGATCCTTGTCCTTGAGAAAGAAAAAGGCCAGCACCGGCACCAGGATGATGTACACCACGATGGTCATCAGACTGACAACCGAGGCCACCGACATCGACAATACCCGTTGACCCAGCGCCGTGATAGCGGCGCGAATGGCGGAGATCAGGTCATTCACCTGCGATTGCGTAAACAGATTGGGATGCTTGTCCGGCAACTGCAGCAACGCTTCCTGTCCCTGCGCTATCCAGTTCGGCAGCTGCTGAACCAGCTGGGTAAGCTGCGTGGACAGGCGGGGCATCATCCAGATGAGCGCAAACACCAGGAACGACATGAACAGGAGGAAAACCAGGATTACCGCGGAAAGGCGCGGCGCACCAAGTCGGCGGCATTTCTCGACTACCCCGTCCAGCAGGTAGGCGACAATCACCCCGGCCATCACCGGGGCCAGCATCTCGCCCAGGGTCATCATGACGAGAAAACCCGCGATCAGCAGCAGGGCTAGGATGACGACCTGCGGATCGGAGACATAGCGGTTATACCAGTCACGTACGATATTCATGAGTTACTGTGCCGCCTGTTCCCTGAGCTTGCGATAATGCTCGCGGAATATGTCCTCGAGCTGGTCGATGACTTGCGCGGGATCCGTTCCCGCCATGATATGGCGGGCCACCAGCTCCGAGGTGGCGGTCAGCATCTCGGTCTTGCTCAGCATGGGATAGGTTTGTGACAGTCGTTTCAGGCCGGCCACCACACTCTCCCGCTCTGGCCTGGCAATCGGGGAGGGTTCGGGTATTTCGACCGTTCCTGCCCTGACCGGAACCACGGCGGATACACCACGCTGGCGGAGAAATTCCGCAAAGGCCAGCAATGTCGCCTGCTCATCGGGGCCTAGTAACCGGCAAAGTTCCAGCAACTGTCGCTCAAAGGATGCCATGGCAACAGCGTCCGTATTTAATCGACTTCAAGGCGCTGTCCTGGCTCAGTCGTCATTCCTGTGAGACAGACAATAGGCACGGGCGAACTCAAGCAGCTCATCCATGGCGCGCTGACGGAATTTCTGCTTCTGGTGTACGAAGGAGAACGGGCGTTCGATTTGCGGATCCAGTTCCAGTGCCACCAGAGTCCCGAGCTGCAATTCCTTGTGTATCGTCACCTCGGAGACGATAGCTACCCCCATCCCCGCCTCGACGGCCCCCTTGATGGCTTCCGGGCTGCCCAATTCCATGGAGACGTGGACGTCACTGGAATTCATTCCCTGTTCATTCAGGTAATCCTGGATGACTTCACGTGTGCCTGACCCTTCTTCACGCGCGATGTAGGCATATTCGAGCAGTTCCGGTATCTTGATCTGTTTTTTCGCCGCCAGCGGATGCTGCGGCGTCACGATCGCCACCAGTCGGTCCTTGCGGCACTCCTCCACCACCAGGTTCTTGTTCATGACCGGCGATTCCACGACACCCAGGTCGATATCATTGTTCTCCACCATCGAGACGATGCCATCCGAGTTCGACACTCTGAGATGGACGTTCACATCCGGGTATTTCTTCTTGAAGTCGCCCAGCAGGGAGGGCAGCATGTATTCCGCGATGGTAGTGCTCGCCCCGATGATCAATACCCCCCGGATCTCTCCCGTCATATCGCGCACGGCGTTCTCCATCTCCGCATAGAGATCGAAGATCCGGTCCGCGAACTTATAGACGCGCTGACCCGCCTCGGTCAGGCTGATACGGTTATGGGTGCGGTCGAACAGGCGGGTGTTGAAATACTCCTCAAGCTGGCGAACCTGGAAGGTCACGGCAGGCTGCGTCATGTGCAGGCTCTCCGCCGCCTTGGTGAAACTCAGCAGGCGGGCAACGGTATGAAAAACCTGTAATCTGCGATCAGCCATAGTCTCATTCTCGTGGGCGAGAGCCGAGCCATAAACCCGGAGGTCGGTTGTAAAGCCTTGAGACTATAAAATAAATTCACTCCATACACCAACCCTATCAGGCTGATGGCATGTGGTGGACTAACGACCGGCCTCCCCCTGTTCCGGCACCCCGGTAATCGACACCGCTGTTCGGGGATTCGTCAGGTCAAGCGTCCCGGCAGGCAGGGAGCGGTATAAATGAGGCGATATATCGAAAGAGGGAGATTGATGGGGTGATATACGGCCTCGTGAGAATCGTCACTTTATCATTGCTTGAAATCATTATTGCAAAGGGACTCTCCCAAAGGAATGCGGCATAGTGTCGCAGAACGCGGGGACAGGTTGCCTCTCCGGTGAGGGCCATGCATCATGGCCGGATGAGTACGCCGTTGCCGGAAAACCCGATTTAACGACTCGTCAGCACCTGCTGTCGCCTGTTTCTGCTACGCAATTTCACCATCCTTGGCATCGTCCTCGGCCTCGCCGGTGAGATCCTGGGCCAGACACTGCCGGTAGTTCCGCTGAGTATTACCATTGTGGGCATGGCGCACAGTCTATCGCCACGGCCGTAGAGACCATCAAGCCGGGTGCCGTTCACTATCTGACCAAACCGGCGAACGCGGATGAGATCGTCGCGGCCCTGCGGCGCGCGGAGGGTGATATCAGCGTTCCGTCTTCCGAATAGCCACTTTCATTGAGGCGACTGGAATGGGAACACCTCCAGAAAGTGCCGCTGGAACATAACGGCAATATCTCGGCAGCGGCGCGCGCGCTGAAGATGCACCGCCGTACCCTGCAACGCAAGCTCGCCAAGCGTCCGGTGAAAGGATAGACACGCGGGGCGATACAGGAAAAACGCCCCGGTAACATCAACGGCCGTGCAACAGAAAGACCGTCTCACAACGACCGATTCTCGAAAAGCGTCCGCTCGGGACTTATAGGGATAACTCAGGTCAACCGGAGTCAAGTACATCGTGATGGCTCCAGGATATACCCAAGCCATTCGTGCCATGCCGATGTTCCTGGTGCTTGTTCGGGTAGTAGATAAAATACTACATATGATTGTAGACATGAATTCAACTTTGTCAGGGACTTAATTGATTAGCAACATTATTGTTGTTTATTTGCTTCAACTACTGTAGTGTTCGCGATACAGTCAAGGGGGCTGCATCATTGAAAGTTGTTGCCATGGAAAGACCCGCAACACAGAGCGTTTTACACACACCCTGTCATAACGAGTTCAGGAGGCAATTATGGACAAGTATCGGCCTTGTATACGTCGTACCTGGGTAGGCGGTCTTGGAGGGTTGGCAACGCTCATCTCTCTCGGTGCCAATGCGGGAGGATTTGCACTGATCGAACAAAGCGTCAGCAGCATGGGCACCGCCTATGCGAACGGATCGGCCGGTATCGACGATGCCAGCACCCTCTATTTCAATCCGGCCAGC
>JAHKKL010000080.1 GCA_020027635.1 Gammaproteobacteria bacterium | reverse complement strand
CTCGAGTTCGGCAATACCCAGTTGACGACCGGTGGCCGCGAGATCGATTGTCTGTCCGCCCACCATGCCGCGCGAACCGGCCGCCAGGGCCAGGGTTTCGATCATCTGCAGCCGGGTTTTGGCATTTTGAGAGGTTTTATCGTGCGCGAGTACATAAAAGGCCAGCGCCTGCAGCGCGTCACCGGCGAGTATGGCGATGGCTTCGCCGAACACCTTGTGACAGCTGAGTTTGCCCCGGCGCAGATCGTCGTCGTCCATCGCGGGAAGATCGTCATGGACCAGGGAATAGGAGTGAATGAGTTCGATGGCGCAGGCCGCACTGTCCAGCTGTTCCCAGCGACTGCCGACGGATTGACCACTGGCATAGACGAGGGCGGGGCGGATGCGTTTGCCGCCGCCCAGTATCGCGTATCGCATGGCTTCATGGAGGGATGACGGGAGGGTGTTGCCGTCGGGTAGCCAGTAATGCAGGCTTTTCTCGAGACGTGCCTGGCAATTTGCCATGAATGCCTGCAGGGAAGGATCAGGCGTCTTCACTGGCGAACGGAGCCGTGTCATCCTGGCCGGATCTTTTCAACAGGATTTCAACCTTTTGTTCGGCCTCCTCCAATGCCTGCTGGCAGGTGCGCGTCAGTTGAATTCCACGTTCGAAATGCTGCAGGGATTCCTCCAGGCTCAGGTTGCCTTGCTCCATCCTCGCAACCAAGGCTTCCAGCTCCTTCAGGGATTTTTCGAACGCGAGTGTTTCCTGTTGTTTTCTGGCCATTGCTTGAAACTTATAACGAATCGGCCTACGTTACCCCAGCCGGGTGAGGGGGGTCAACGAAACGTCTGATGTCGTCACCCGAAGCTTGCCAGTACTTGCCCCGTCAGGGTGCTGGGCTAGATTTGCAAAAAGTTTAGAACAATTCTAAACTGTATCAGGTACCATACAATTCACTTCATTATTTCGCACGAGGAAATCGCTATGAATCTTAAAGGCAGCAAGACGGAAAAAAATCTCAAGGATGCCTTCGCGGGTGAATCTCAGGCCAATCGCCGTTACCTGTATTTTGCCGCCAAGGCGGATGTGGAGGGGTACAACGATGTCGCTACGGTGTTTCGTTCCACGGCGGAAGGAGAGACCGGTCATGCCCACGGTCATCTTGAATACCTTGAACAGGTCGGCGATCCGGCTACGGGGCTTCCCATTGGCGCCACTTCGAATAATCTGAAGGCGGCGATTGCCGGTGAGACCCATGAGTACACCGATATGTATCCGGGCATGGCCAGATCGGCGCGCGATGAAGGCTTTGAGGAAATTGCGGACTGGTTTGAAACCCTGGCCAAGGCCGAGCGTTCTCACGCCAACCGTTTCAAGAAAGCACTCGATTCACTGGATCAATAAGCTCTGGCACGCAGCAATCGAGGGGCCGGGAGCGGCCCCTCGTATCGAGTCCTAGGGGGGACGGGTTAATGTCAACGACAGGCGAAGGAAAACGGGAAGGCAACCTGGAGGCGCCGACGCGTCATCCGCTCGACTGGACGAGTGGCGGTTTCTACGACGAACAGGAACTGTTCAGGGAACTGGAACGCGTTTTTGACATCTGCCATGGTTGCCGGCGCTGTTTCAGCCTATGCAACGCTTTCCCGACGCTGTTCGATGCCATTGACGGATCGGCCACCATGGAACTGGACGGCGTCTCTCGCGAAGTCTACTGGGGGGTGGTCGACCACTGTTATCTCTGTGACATGTGCTTCATGACCAAGTGTCCCTATGTTCCCCCGCACGAGTGGAACGTGGATTTCCCGCATCTCATGCTGCGCGCCAAGGCGGTGAAGTTCAAGCAGGGGAAAGTCCGGCCACGTGACCGCCTGCTGACCTCGACCGACATGGTTGGACGCCTCGCCGGAATACCGATCGTCACCCCGGTCGTCAATGCAGCCAACAAGTCAAAAACAGGACGCCGGCTCATGGAAAAGGTGCTGGACGTGCATCAAGACGCCATCCTGCCCCAATACCACAGCAGGACATTGCGAAAGCGGCTCGCTGCACGTGATGTTGCCGGCATGACTGCTGAACCTGCCGGACAGACGCAGGGTAAGGTTGCCTTGTTTGCGACCTGTTACTGCAATTACAACGAGCCGGATATCGGGGTTGACCTGGCGGCGGTGCTGGAACATAACGGTATTCCGGTAACCACGATCCGGAAGGAACAGTGCTGTGGCATGCCCAAGCTGGAACTGGGCGATCTGGATGCCGTCAAGGCCGCCCGGGATGCCAATATCCCTGCCATGCTGCGTCTCGTTGACGAGGGTTGGGATATTATCGCCGCGGTTCCCTCCTGCGTCCTGATGTTCAAGCAGGAATTACCGCTGATGTTTCCGCATGATCCGGATGTCACCAGGGTCAGGGACGCCATCTTCGATCCGTTCGAGTACCTGATGCTGCGTCACAAGTACGGCAAGCTGAGAACCGATTTCAAACAGGCTCTCGGCAGAGTTGCCTATCATGTACCCTGCCACCTGCGGGTACAGAACATCGGTCTAAAGACACGCGACCTGCTGCAATTGATTCCCGACACCCGGGTGGATGCCATCGAGCGCTGCTCGGGACATGACGGCACCTATGCGGTAAAGAAAGAATTTCACGAAATCTCGATGAAGATCTGTCGCCCAGTAGTCAATCGCGTGGTGCGTGACGAAGTCGATCATTACAGCAGTGATTGTCCCATGGCCGGACATCAGATCGAGAATGGACTGGATAATGGCAGGGAGCCGGAACATCCAGTGAAACTGCTGCGAATGGCTTATGGGATCTAGCCGCGAAGCTGTATTCCGGCAGGATGACGGGGGCTGTTTCCCTGGATGCCTGCACAGAAAATCACTCGACTGAGACGACGGCGAAGGTATGGATCACTACAAATCGGGAAGGCGGAGATTCCTGAGCGTTTGTGGTGAGGAAAGAACCGTTAACCGGCATTGATGATATGGAAAAACTCGCTCGCGGTGATCTTTACAGTCTTGAACAGTATGCGGAGCGGCGACTGGAATTCCGCGCCCGTGTCATCGCGCACAAGAAGAACCGCAAGCTGCCCATCGGGCCGGTGGCCACCCTGTATTTCGAGGATCGTCTGACCGTGCAGTACCAGGTTCAGGAGATGCTGCGGGTCGAACGGATCTTCGAAGCTTCGGGCATCGAGGAAGAACTCGCGGCTTATAATCCGCTTATCCCGGATGGCGGGAACTGGAAGGCGACGCTTATGATCGAGGAGCCCGACGTCGACAAGCGCCGTCAACTCCTGGCCGGGCTTATCGGGATCGAAGACAGGGTGTGGGTAATGGTTGGCGGACATGAGAAGGTATTCGCCGTCGCGGATGAGGATCTTGACCGGGGCACGGAAGAAAAGACCTCATCGGTCCATTTCCTGCGCTTTGAGATGAGCCCGGTAATGATCGAAGATGCAAAGGCCGGTGCAGCACTCGGTTTTGGCATAGACCATGCGGGCTACACGCACCGGGTGGGGTCCGTCATCGAGGATGTTCGCACCGCCCTGCTTGCTGACCTCGCGTGAGCAGTAGCATCAGGCAGCACGTCCCTCAATTTGCCAAGACGCGTTGATGAGGCTCGAAATGAGTCGATGGGCGCGCTAAACTGCGCTCCCCATGAGAACACCCATTCTTGTCAGGTCAACCCGCCGGATGTGCCGGCTCGCCGTATTTCTTTTGATTTTTTCCCGCGTTGTTTCCTCAGATGAAGAGACGGGCTGGACCAGAGCGCCCGTCGCTGAATCACCTGCCTGGAAGGAAGAAGTGCCGGGACTACCCGCCTATCCAGTAAAGGACCGCTTGCTGGAGGTGCCGGCAAGTCAGCCCGGCTATGACTTTCGTGTTTTCATCGATCCAGACTCGCTTTCCGTGGGCGGGGATCAGGTTGTGCGCTACAGCCTGGTGATCGTTTCATCTTCAGGTGTACGGAATATCTCTTATGAAGGGCTGCATTGCGGCAAACGCGAATACCGGCGCTATGCCTACGGTTCTGACGAAGCATGGTTTCCGATCGAGGCTTCACCCTGGCAAAGGGTGAATGACTCCGATATAGATCATTACCGCCACGTGCTGTACTGGGACTACCTGTGTGATCCCGTGCGAGCGAATCCCGATGTCGCGGACATGTTGAAAAAGCTCCGCAACCCCCCGAGATCCGCTACCCATGAATAATCATTCTGCAATGCCTGGTTACGGATTATTACCATGAGTGCTGCCTACGACGCTGCCGCGATCGAGATTCTCAGCGGGCTTGAGCCCGTGCGCAAACGCCCGGGTATGTACACGGACACCACGCGTCCCAACCATCTGGCGCAGGAGGTTGTTGACAACAGCGTCGATGAGGCAATGGCCGGCCATGCCACGCGTATCGAGGTGACACTCTACAAGGACGGTTCACTGGAAGTCGCGGACAACGGCCGCGGCATGCCGGTTGACCTGCATCCTGACGAGGGTATCAGCGGAGTCGAAGTCATCCTTACCCGCCTGCATGCCGGGGGCAAGTTCTCGGCCGGGAACTACACGTTCTCCGGCGGGCTGCACGGCGTGGGCGTGTCCGTCGTCAATGCCTTGTCCAGGCACCTTGAAGTCTGGGTCCGGCGCAATGGCAAGGAGTACAACATGGCCTTTTCCGGCGGCGACAGGGTGTCAGCATTGGAAGAGGTCGGCACGGTCGGCAGGCAGAATACCGGCACGACCGTCCGTTTCTGGCCAGACCCCAAGTACTTTGATTCGGCTAAATTTTCCCTGTCACGTCTGAAGCATGTCCTGCGCGCCAAGGCGGTGCTGTGCCCCGGGCTTGCAGTGAGTCTGCACGATGAGGCCAGTGGCGAGAAGCTGGAATGGCGCTATCAAGACGGGTTACGGGATTATCTGGTCGGGGAACTGGGCGACGCGCAACGGCTGCCGGAGGATCCCTTCGTCGGCAACATGACCGGCAACCACGAGGCCGCCGAGTGGGCGCTGGTATGGTTGCCCGATGCTGGGGAACTGGTTGCCGAGAGTTATGTCAACCTGATTCCGACCGTCCAGGGCGGGACGCACGTGAACGGTTTGCGCATGGGCTTGACCGAAGCCATCCGCGAATTCTGTGAATTCCGCAACCTGCTGCCGCGCGGCGTAAAGCTTACCCCCGAGGATGTATGGGACAGGTGCAGTTACATTCTGTCGGTAAAGCTGCTCGATCCGCAATTCAGCGGTCAGACCAAGGAGCGGCTCTCCTCCCGGGAGTGTGCGGCATTCGTGTCCGGCGTGGTCAAGGATGCCTTTGGCCTGTGGCTCAACCATCACACGGAAACGGGCGAGCGCATCGCATCGCTGGCCATCGAGAATGCCCAGAAGCGCCAGCGTGCCGGCAAGAAGGTCATTCGCAAGAAGGTGACCTCGGGCCCGGCGTTGCCGGGCAAGCTGGCCGACTGCTCCTCGAGTGACAGCGAACGTACCGAACTGTTCCTGGTCGAGGGCGATTCAGCCGGTGGTTCCGCCAAGCAGGCCAGGGACCGTGAGTTCCAGGCCATCATGCCGTTGCGCGGCAAGATCCTGAATACCTGGGAGGTGGACCCGGCGGATGTGCTGGCTTCCCAGGAGGTACACGATATCGCCGTCGCCATCGGCGTTGAACCCGGCTCCAGCGACCTGCGGAATCTGCGTTACAGCAAAGTCTGTATTCTCGCGGATGCCGACTCCGACGGCGCACATATCGCGACCCTGTTATGCGCGCTCTTTCTGCGTCATTTCCCTGCCCTCGTGCAATCCGGCCATGTCTACGTTGCCATGCCGCCGCTCTACCGCATTGATGCCGGCAAGGAAGTGTTCTATGCGCTGGACGATGCCGAGAAACAGGGACTGCTGGATCGGATAGCCGCCGAGAAGATCAAGGGCAAGGTAGTGGTGCAGCGTTTCAAGGGGCTGGGAGAGATGAACCCGATGCAGTTGCGCGAGACGACCATTGCACCGGAAACCCGCCGCCTGGTGCAGTTGACGGTGGCTTCGGACGATGACACCCATCAACTGATGGACATGCTGCTGGCCAGAAAGCGTGCGGCAGACCGTCGTAGCTGGCTCGAGGCCACGGGTGACTTGGCTGAAATATAGCAAACAGCAGGATCAACAATGAAAACGCTCGACCTCGACTATGAAGGCATCGAACAACTGCCATTGAAAAGCTTCACCGAGAAGGCCTACCTGAATTATTCCATGTATGTCATTCTCGACCGGGCCCTGCCGCATATCGGTGACGGTCTGAAGCCGGTGCAGCGCCGCATTGTTTATGCCATGTCCGAACTCAGTCTGTCGGCGGCTGCCAAGTACAAGAAATCAGCCCGAACCGTCGGCGATGTACTCGGCAAGTTCCACCCGCACGGAGATTCCGCCTGCTACGAGGCGATGGTACACCTCGCGCAACCCTTTACCTGTCGTTACCCTTTAGTCGATGGCCAGGGAAACTGGGGGTCACCGGACGATCCCAAGTCCTTTGCCGCCATGCGCTACACCGAATCGCGTCTGTCACCCTACGCGGAAATTCTGCTGGAGGAACTGGGGCAGGGTACGGTGAACTGGGCGCCCAATTTCGACGGTACCCTGGAAGAACCGGAGATTCTGCCGGCGCGCCTGCCATCGGTACTGCTTAACGGTGCGACGGGCATTGCCGTCGGCATGGCAACCGATATCCCGCCGCACAACCTCAAGGAGGTGGCCGCGGCGGCAATCCATCTGCTGGAGAATCCCAGGAGTACAGTCGAGGAACTCTGCGAATACATAAAGGGACCGGATTTCCCCACGGGAGCAGAGATCATTACACCAGTATCCGATCTGATGCAGGCATACAAGTCGGGCAACGGCAGCGTGCGGGTGCGCGCCTGTTATGAAATCGAGCGTGAAGACATTGTCATCACGGCCCTGCCGTACCAGACATCCGGCGGCAAGGTGCTTGAACAGATCGCTGCCCAGATTCGCTACCACCGACCTGGAGCGCACGGTGCGCATCAACATGAATATGATCGGGCTGAACGGGCGTCCGCAGGTCAAGGATCTGCGCACCATCCTGACGGAGTGGCTCGAATTCCGTCTCGTCACCGTGCGCCGACGTCTCGAGTATCGACTGGACAAGGTCAATCGCCGTCATCACCTCCTCGAGGGTCTGTTGATCGCTTTCCTCAACCTCGACGAAGTGATCCGGATCATACGCACCGAAGACAAGCCCAAACCGGAACTGATGAAGCGGTTTGAACTGACTGAGGAGCAGGCGGATTACATACTGGACACCCGACTGCGGCAACTCGCACGTCTGGAGGAGATGAAGATCAAGGCGGAGCAGGAGGAACTTGCCAGGGAGCGTGATTCAATCGAAAAAATACTCGGCTCCGCGCAGAGGCTGAGGGGCCTGATCAAGAAAGAGATCCAGGCCGATGCCCAGAAATATGGCGATGATCGCCGTTCCCGAATGGTGGAACGCACACCCGCCCAGGCAATGGATGAGACCGAACTGGTGCCGAGTGAACCGGTAACCGTGGTGTTGTCGACAAACGGCTGGGTGCGTGTCGCCAAAGGACATGATGTCGATCCGGCGGAAATGAATTACAAGTCCGGTGACGAATTTGCCTCCGCGGCACGTTGTCGCAGCAACGAACTGGTGGTGTTTCTCGATTCGACCGGACGCACCTATGCCGTGCCTGCACACTCGCTGCCAAGCGCGAGGGGGCTGGGTGAACCGTTGACAGGCCGCCTCAAACCCGAAGATGGTGCGCGCTTTGTTGGTGTGATGTCAGGTGATCCGGACAGCCTCTACCTGCTTGCGAGTGATTCAGGCTACGGATTCATTACGCGGCTCGGCGATTTGTATACGCGGAACAAATCGGGTAAAGCGGTATTGTCAATTCCCAGTGGTGCAAGATTACTGCCGCCAGTGCCGGTCAGAAGTCTTGCAGATAACCTGATCGTGGCGGTCACCACTGACGGCTATATGTTGGTAATAACGGCTGCTGATCTTCCGCTGATGTCGCGTGGCAAGGGTAACAAAATCATTAATATTCCATCTGCGAAGCTCAAGAACCGGGAGGAATACGTGGTTGCGATTGCCTGTGTCCAGGATAGCGAACAACTCATCATCCATGCTGGCAAGCAACACAAAACTATCAAAACCGATGAACTCAAAGAATTCGTTGGAGAGCGAGGGCGTAGAGGACGTAAATTACCACGGGGTTATCAAAAGATTTTTTCAATTAAGGTGCAGTTGTCTTAAAGTCTGTCTATTACACACAAATAACCAGCCCCTTCCAAGGTACGCGCTGAGCACCGCGTAGAAGATGCTGGACACAGCGGCTGTCGTTTGCTAGTTTTGTCGATGTCGCAGCGTGCGACGCAGCTGGCGAGGCCGCATGCCGAGACGATTGCAACTGGAATACCCCGACGTGCAGGCCGTCATCGGTGCGGGCGCACTGGAAGTGGATTGGGTGACGCAGGAATTCGGCGGCGCCGATCTGTCCGACAAACGCTTGGATCGTCGCTTGATCAGGACCGCGCAACAACTGGCGGGATCGCCTACCGCGCCCATCAACGAAGCGTGCGGGGATTGGGCGAGCACGCAAGCGGCGTATCGGCTGTTTGACAACCCCAAGGCGAGTGCGCAGGCCATTCTCAAACCGCATGCCGACGCAACGATCGAGCGCATGGTCGCGCATGGCGGACCGGTGTTGGCGATACAGGACACGGTCTTTTTCTCCTACGGCCAGCATCCCAAGACCCGCGGCCTGGGGCCGATCGGCAAAAGCAACAGCGCCGGTGATCGCGGACTCATCATGCACAATGCGCTGGCTTTTACCACCTCGGGCGTGCCGCTCGGCGTGTTGAGCCAGCAGATCTGGGCACGCCAGGCGGTACCGGAGGAAGGACATCAGGAGAAGATCGAGCGACTGCAATGCACCGCGATTGAAGAGAAGGAGAGTTCCAAGTGAATCGGGGCGTTGCGCGAGACGGTGACGCGCACCCCGCCGGGCGTCAATGTCATCACGGTGGCCGATCGGGAGTCGGACTTCTTCGAGTTCATCACCGAAGCGCAGGAACAGCAGGCGCTGTTTCTCA
>JAHKKL010000396.1 GCA_020027635.1 Gammaproteobacteria bacterium | reverse complement strand
GCGGTACCGCTACCCGCTGCTGTCTTGTTGTTAGGCAGTGGCTTGCTGGGGTTTATGGGTGTAGCCAGAACAAAGAAAACGATTCAACAACTTCAGGCGTGATTGCGGCGGCCTTCGCCGTTTACGTTTCAGTCAAGGGTAACGCTGGCCAGAATCGACCGTTAGCCAAGTGGGGTTGACAATGAGGGGGGCAATGGGTGGAAACCGACCCGGTTCCGTCATCCAGGCACGTTCTCTCAACGACACATTTGCGGCAAACCTGACGTTCAGGTCCTATTATTAGACGGACATAGCCAGTCGTGGCTAGAGGAGGACGGACATGAAAAATCTCGGCATGTTGGTTGTGACCCTGTTTACGTTGATGTATGCCGCCTATGATGTCGCATGGGCAGGCAATTGTTCCGGCCTCCCCGATGAAAGTCAGCTCAAGGGCTTCCTCGCGGCGGCTCCCGGCACCGGCGGTGATGCTGGCGGTCTCTTTCATGGAAATCTGATGTGGGCTGCGCTGGTCGACCGGAACGGAGACTTATGTGCTTCCACCACATCCACCAACGACCCGACGCAGGTATGGCCTGGAAGCCAGGCGATTGCAAAATCCAAGGCGTATACCGCGAACGCTTTCAGTCTTGACGCTCTGGCCTTGTCAACCGCCCGGCTCTACACCTTCACTCAGCCTGGTCATTCGCTATGGAGTTTGGGCGGCGCCAACCCGTTCAATCCCAACTTCCTGGCCAACCCGCAGGGAAATGGCGGCGGCAAGAACCAAATTGCCGGCGGAATGATCTTCTTTGGCGGAGGAGTACCGCTTTATAAAGACGGAAAAATAATCGGTGGCCTGGGTATCAGCGGCGACACCTCCTGCACCGACCATGAAATCGCCAAACGGGTAAGGAACCTGGCCTCCCTGGATCCTCCGGGTGGGTCGTTGGTTGATGACATAACCTACTCATCGGTAGACGGGCCTTCGGTGTTTACACATCCCTTGTGTCCTAACACATGGAGAAACGGGGTGTTCATCGGAAACGAAGCCGCCGCCTCGGGCTACTAAGTCCTATACTCAGGGCGCCGGAAGTGGTCTGTCTTCCGGTGCCTGCAGCCCTCTGGCTCTTCGGCTCCGGCCTGCTGGGGCTGATCGGGAGAGCCAGGAAAAACGCAGCTTAAGAATGTGACTCCCTAAACGGCGGCTTTCGGGTCGCCGTTTTCGTTTTCGGGTCGGCATTCAAACACCGTAGACTTTTCAAAAATGCTTTTATTTTTCCCTGCGCTTCGGGGTGATGCGTCGCGGAACATCACGCACCGGCTGCCGTGCCTGCGCGGGACGGCCTCGTGGTAATGTTGACGGCGTGGGCGGTGTGTAGCCCGGTGAGGGTGTCCCGAACGCCGGTTTGCGTACAAGGAGAGGATGGAATGATGGGGGCTTTTCTCTTGGTTCTCGCTGCTGTGGCGGTGCTCGGGGCACTGGCGTGGCGCTACGTGCAGTCGCTGGACAGCGGCCGGAAGTTGGCGATCAAGGACGCCATAAACGGCGTCCTCGTGAGTGCCGAGGAACGCGGGGTGTTCCCGACCGCACCCGCCTTTGAGCGCGATTACCAAAATGACTACCCGCATTTCAAGATTCTCGAGGACAACTACGCGATCATTCGCGAGGAATGCGAGAAGCTGCTCGATCTGAAGGAGAAGATGACCGACATGGAGGCACTCGGCGGGGACTACACCGCGGGCGGCATCCACACCGTCCGGTGGAAAACCTTCATGTTCAAGTCAGGGCAGTTCATCGAGGAGAACTGCCGGCTCGCGCACCGCACCGCCGACCTGTTGCGCCGCATTCCGAATCTCTACACGGCCTTCTTCTCGGTACTCGATCCCCACCAGCATATCGCGCCGCACTTCGGCTACTACAAGGGCTTCCTCCGCTATCACCTTGGCATCATCATCCCGAACAACAACGCGGATGAGTGCTGCTACCTGCGCGTTAACGCCAGTCCCGCCGACAACGCGCAGCGCGAGCCGAGCTTGATCGACAAGGGCGAAACCTACTGCTGGAAAAACGGGGAGGGCGTTATGATCGACGACACGTTCCTCCACGACGCCCGCAACGATTCTGACCAGGTGCGGGTGGTGCTATGGCTCGATGTCGCCCGCAGGCTGCCCTGGTATCTGCATCTTTTCAACAAGCTCGTGCTGTTCATCGTCCACAAGGATGAGTCCGTCAAGCGGGTCCGGCGCCGGGCGACCCTCGACCTCTGAGGTGGCGGGTGTGGGGGCTGCAATATCTGCGGAGCGCATCGGTTACAAGGCCCGCTGGGTATTGCCTGTGGTTTGTTCGGCGTGGAAGCCAGAACTTTGATGCAAAGCGATAGCAGCCTTCACAATCGCTTCACGTCTTCGATGGTCACTCACTTCATGGCTGCCATGCCGGCAGTCTGGCGTGGTGGATGGCGGGAAGTCTGTCAGGCTCAGCTGATGTTGATATAAGAGAATGCTAAAAGGCCGGATCGGCCCTTAACATACCAGGAAATTTAGCCAGCTCTACTATTCGGATCGGCTAATTGGCGTGAGTCGGTAGAGTAAGGACGTGGCGCGGTGGCCTAAGGGTCCGCGCAGAAATAACTCCCGGTTTTCATTTGGGTCTGATCTTGTAGTTCCACTTGGGGAGGGCGTCATCTCTCGTGATGGCCAGCTCCTGC
>JAHKKL010000395.1 GCA_020027635.1 Gammaproteobacteria bacterium | reverse complement strand
GCTCTACTGCAATGACGGTGACTGGGTGGAGAGCTGCACCGCGCTGGTGGAAACCCTGGAAGGCCAACTGGAGATCGTGCACTGGACGGACATCCAGACGACGGTGGTCCACCTCGACCGGGCACACGAGCCGGCGAGCGCGGCCTGATGGTCTCCCGGCTTTTGCAGCAGCGGAAAAGGAGGTAGCCTGGGTTGAACGCAGTGAAACCCGGGTTTCGCCGTTGCTCAACCCAGGCTACATTCCGCATAACACCTAGTCTGAACGCATGAACATCCTGATGCTCTCGGATGTGTACTTTCCGCGGGTCAACGGCGTTTCGACTTCCATCGCGACCTTCCGCAGGAGTCTGGCGGCGCTGGGTCATGCCTCCCTGCTGATCGCGCCGGACTACGCGGCGCCGGCCGACGACGATGCCGGCATCGTGAGGATACCCTCGCGCTATCTGTTCCTGGATCCGGAGGACCGGATCCTGAAGGCGGGGAAAATCCTGGCGCTGGAGAAGACGCTCAGGCGCCGCCAGTTCGATCTGTTGCACATCCAGACGCCGTTCATTGCCCACCACGTCGGGGTGAAGCTCGCCCGGCGACTGGGGATCCCGACCGTCGAAACCTATCACACCTATTTCGAGGAATACCTGTATCACTACGTCCCGTTCCTGCCGAAGCCGTTCATGAAGTCCATGGCCCGGGCGCTGACCCGGCGGCAGTGCAATCGCATGGACGCCGTGATCGTGCCCTCACGCGCCATGCACGAGGTCCTGCAGGGCTATGGGGTGCGGGTGCCGGTCAGCGTGATACCCACTGGCATCGAGCCGGGGGATTTGCCCGCCGGCTCAAGGGAACGTTTCTGTTCGACCCATGGCATCGAGCCGTCCCGGCCGTTGCTGGTCCATATCGGGCGGGTGGCGCATGAAAAAAATATCGCGTTTCTGCTCGACGTCGTCAGCGAGGTGCGCCGGGTTGTACCAAACGTCCTGCTGGTCGTCGCGGGCGAGGGACCGGCGCTCGAACGCCTGCGGCGCAAGGCGCTGGAACTCGAACTCGGAGAGAATGTCCGCTTCCTCGGTTACCTGAAACGCGGTCCGGCGCTATCGGACTGCTATTGCGCCGGCGACGCCTTCATCTTCGCCTCGGCGACGGAGACCCAGGGCCTGGTGCTGCTGGAGGCGATGACGCTAGGCGTGCCGCTGGTATCCACGGCGGTGATGGGCACGCGGGATATCCTGGCGGCGGGCAAGGGCGCGTTGGTGGCCGATGGAACCGTGCGCGATTTCGCCGGCAAGGTCATCAGGCTGCTGGGCGATCCGGGACTGCGCGAGCGTCTCGGCCGCGAGGCGCGGGCGCATGCCGCCGAGTGGTCGGCCGAGATCATGGCGCGCCGGCTGGAGGAGTTTTACCGGCAGGTGATCGCAACCCGCTACCACGGTACCCACTGAACGCCGGTCGCGTTGTCAGCCGCCGGGTATCTCGCAGCCCATCAGCGCGAGCCGGTTGACGGCATAGTCATTGCCACCGCGGAAGAGGACTTGCGGACACGGCGGGGTGGAGGAGCTATCCGCCAGCGTGGGATCGATAGAATCCTCGCCCGCCACGGGCAGATAGGGGTTCTGTTCCAGTATGGACGCCAGGTCGGCATTGGCGGGTGGTTCGGAGAGCCCTTCCGATGTGAGCTCCGCGGATGAATCGGTTCCCGGAGCGTCGTCGCCTGGGTTGACGCCACCGGTGGCGGTGATCGATGAACCTTGCACATGAGTACTGCGGTCGTCCGGGAGCCGGCGATTGACCGCCGCTGTCTGTCCCTCGGCAGGCAAAGGCGCGGGGCCGGTGGTCATGCCCTCCGGGACGGTGCGCGGGGGTACCGGCACTGCATCTGCGCCGCCATCCCTGGATGCGGCGGCTTGCCGGATCGGCAGCGATTCCGCGGCTGCCGTGGGCATTGCACCAACCCGTTGGTCTGTCGGTTGACTGATGGAATTCTCGGGATGGATATTCGTCGTGTGATTCGGGTACTGGTAAGCCATGAAGGCAACGGTTACCGGAATGACCAGCAGGAACCAGAACCGTGGTGATTCCATATCCACAAGGGTTTTGTTGCCGGACTTGAGCATGATGTTCACCAGGCCGTGGCAGCGGCGTTTGATCAACTGTCACGATATTACCCTGATATCCGCTCGTGTTGGGTTACCGTTGGATGACAGTTGCGCCCTGCCTGAAAAACTCGCAGGGAAAATAGCCAGGGAATCACACGGAAAAACCAGGTGTAGGTGCGAATTTATTCGCACGTACTGAACGATGAGGTAACCGTGCGAATAAATTCGCACCTACGGGCGATGAGTACCATTCATGCCGACCCAAAAAATGCCCCGGTCAAAGCCGGGGCGCGATTCACGGAAGGTGTAAATTGATTCAGGCGTTCCAGCGGCGTGCCATGCCCGCCAGGCCGATCAGGCCGGAACCGAACAGCCAGGCGGCGGCGGGCACCGGGACGGAAGTCAGGGCACGGCCGGCGGTTGAAATCCTGTCGAAGCCGGTATCCGGTCCGATCGCCTCCAACAGGTTGAGATAGACGACTTCATCGGTGGTACAACCGCCGGTAAGCGTGTTGATCAAGTCACTGCAAACAATGTTGGTGGTATTGAAACCCCAGAGCATGCCGTCTCCTGAGGCGTTCCACTGACCCTTGAGATC
>JAHKKL010000394.1 GCA_020027635.1 Gammaproteobacteria bacterium | reverse complement strand
CCGCCTTGCCGGCCTCGAGAAACTCCGGTGCGGCGGAATTATAGGAAAGGAAGCGGCGGGCAATCCGGTCGGATGTCAGGCCGAGACTCGCGAAACGGCGGCTCAGAACCTCGGTTGCCGGGTTTTCGCTCGGCCCGTAGCAGCCGTAGCAGTCCCGGCCGATGCCGGGACAGAGCGCGCCGCAGCCGGTACGCGTGACCGGACCGAGGCAGGGCAGGCCGCGGGTCACCATGACGCACATGTGCAGGCGACGCTTGCATTCCAAGCAGACCCGGTCGTGCTCCTCCGGCGGCACGACGCCTTCGATCAGCGCGGGAATCGCCGCCAGCACCTGGCGGCCGTTGACCGGGCAGCCCCACAGCTCCAGATCGACCTGTACGTGTTCCCGCACCGGCGTCACCGTCGCCAGGGTGTCGATGAAGGCGGGCGTGGCATAAACGGACGCCAGCCACTCGCCGCTGGCGCTGAGGTTGCGCAGCGCCTGCAGGCCGCCCGCGGTGGCGCAGGCGCCGATGGTGACCAGGTAGCGGCTGCGTTGGCGTACCATTTTGATGCGCGCCAATTCCTCGGGTGAGGAGATGCTGCCTTCCACGAAACTGATGTCCACCTCGGCATCGGCGTCGACGGGGCCGGCTTCGGCGAAATGCCGCACCTCGGCGAGTTCGAACAGGGTCAGCAGATCCTCGCCCAAGTTGAGGAAGGCCAGCTGGCAGCCGTCGCAGGAACTGAATTTGTGTATTGCTATGCGGGGTTTGAGCATGTCAAAAACCCTTTACAGAAAGCAATTCCCGGACCGCGGCATAGTTGAATACCGGACCGTCCCGGCAGACGAAGCGGGCGCCGAACTGGCAGTGGCCGCACTGTCCGATAGCACACTGCATGTTGCGTTCCATGCTGACCCAGATGGCCTCGTCCGGCAGGCCGCGCCGCGCGAGCAGGCGGGTGCAGGCGGTCATCATCCGTTCCGGCCCGCACATCATGACGATGGTGCGCCGCGGGTCGAAGCGAGCCTGCTCGATCAGCACGGTGATCGGTCCGGTTAGGCCGTGCCAGTTTTCCCGGGCAACGTCCGCGGCGAGCAGCACCTGGATAGCTTCCTGCCGGGCCCAGGCATCATAGTGCTCGCGCCAGATCAGGTCGTCGGAATGCTTGACGCCCTGCAGGATGAACAGCCGTCCGTACTCCTTGCGGCGACGCAGGATATAGTCGATCACCGAGACCACCGGCGCACAGCCCAGCCCCCCCGTGACCAGCATGACGTCGTGACCACGCACCGCCTCCAGCGGCCAGCCGCTGCCATACGGACCACGCAGGCCGATGCGCTCGCCGGGGCGCAACCGGGAAAAACCGTGCGACACCCGCCCGACGTCGCGGAGGGTGTGCACCAGCCGTTCCGGCTGGTCCGGGTCGGAAACGATCGAGATCGGTATTTCCCCGCTGCCGTAGAGATACAGCATGTTGAACTGACCGGGCGCGAAGCGAT
The DNA here is from genome assembly GCA_020027635.1 of Gammaproteobacteria bacterium. GTDB lineage: Bacteria > Pseudomonadota > Gammaproteobacteria > UBA9214 > UBA9214 > CAVQCA01. The sequence continues at coordinate 1,207 of JAHKKL010000394.1, read as the reverse complement.
AGGCGCGGGCAGCCGCGGGGTCGGTGAGCCGCAGGGTGAGCGAGAAGATGGAGGGCGACTCCTGACGCCTGGCCACGATCTCGGCCTCCAGCGGGCAATGGCGCGCGGTGTTCACGGCGCCACTCCGGCGATGGCAGCCACTTCGGCGGTAATGTCGATGCCGGTCGGGCACCAGGTGATGCAGCGCCCGCAACCGACGCAGCCGGAGCGCCCGTACTGTTCGTGCCAGCTGCCCAGTTTGTGCGTGAGCCACTGGCGGTAGCGCAGCCGGGTATCGGGTCGGATGGTGAGGCCGTGGATATAACTGTGGCCCTGGCTGAAGCAGCTGTCCCATTCGCGGATGTGGCTGCTGCGGCTCCCATCGAGCGCGGGCTGGTCCGCTTCCCGGTAACAGAAGCAGGTGGGGCACACGGAGGTGCAGTTGCCGCAGGAGAGGCAGCGCCGTGCCACGTCCTCCCAGCGCGGGTGATCGAGGTTGCCGAACAGCAGCGCCTGCAGATTCCGCGCGGGCAGGGAGCGGGTCTGGCTGGCGGCCGCCCGGGCCGTCGCCTGCAGCGCCGCCTGCCGCTGCGCATCGGTGACCGGCAGCACGGGCAGCAGGGCGACGATCCGTTTTCCCGTTGCGCTGCCGGCGGCGACGAGGTAGCCGTCGTCAAGTTCATCCAGCACGAGATCATAGCCATCGCGGGCCGCCGGACCATCGCCCGTCGAGGCACAGAAGCAGGTCGCTGCCGGGCACATGCAGTTGACGGCCACCAGCAGCAGCTGCCGGCGTCGCGCTTCATACCAGGCATCGACCGACCCCTCCGCCAGGAAATGCCGGTCCTGCAACGCCAGCGCGGCGAGATCGCAGGCCCGGACGCCGATCACCACCGTCGGCTCGCCTTGCGGAACCTGTTCGGTAAAACTCAAGCTTCCGTCGGCCGATCGTTGCGCCGACCACAGGCATTCCCGCGAGCTGAACAGCCAGGGTTTCAGCGCCTGGGGGCCATTGGCCCAGTCAAACAGCCGCGCCGTGTCCGTCACGGCGAGCCGGTAACTGCCGGGTTGCTGGTCGTCGTTGATGCCGGCCGGCAGTTCCCCGATGTCCGCCAGCACCTCGTAGGCAATCGCGCCGTCGCGAACGACCGGTCCGACGCAGCGATAACCCAGCCCGCGGAGTGCAATCAGCAGCCGGGCAAAATCACGACGTGGCAAATACCCGTGT
>JAHKKL010000393.1 GCA_020027635.1 Gammaproteobacteria bacterium | reverse complement strand
GAAACCCGGGAGCAGGCCGAGTACCTGCGCGATAAAGGCGTCGATTACGGACAGGGCTGGTACTTTTCTAAGGGTATGACCGCCATGGAGTTCATGAATTTCGCAAGGCAATTCAACAATAGAGATGCCTGATTCATCCGTCAGCTCGGGCGTAAGCTCATGCCGCACCCCGGTTTTCTGATACGAATGAACGGTGCCCGATCGAAGACGGCGATGCCCGGCGATGGTTCGTGACCGGGCGGGTACACTGCTCACGCAGCCATGGCAATGTTACTCCGTTACCATTCGGGAGCTGTCAGACGCCTGGATGTGCGGACAAGGGGGTCCCCATGCCGGGGATGCCGTATCGCCCGGGAGGAAACACCGCAAAGGCGTGTACGTTCCGCCTGAAACATACAGCGTCCGAACCGACTCTGGTATATATTGACGGCCGCCTGCACAACGGTCACCGGTACGGGAAATCAACGAAAAGCTCGACATGTCAACATCGATCGTGTGTATCGAGAAAGTAACCGGATAAACAGATGATTACTGATTTAAAGAAATCCGCGCTTGATTACCACCGCCAACCAGTTGCCGGCAAGATTTCTGTCGAGACAACCAAGCGCATGCTGACACAGCATGATCTGTCGCTGGCTTACACTCCCGGGGTTGCGGCGGTCTGCGAGGCGATCGTTGAGGATGTCGATACCATCAGGGATTACACGGCACGCGGAAATCTGGTGGCGGTGATAACCAACGGTACGGCGGTGCTCGGTCTGGGGAACATTGGGCCCTATGCGGCCAAACCAGTGATGGAAGGCAAGGCTGCCCTGTTCAAGACCTTCGCCGATATCGATGTCTTCGACCTGGAACTCGATGCAAGCGATCCGGACAAATTTGTCGATGCCGTGGCGTCCCTGGCGCCGACCTTCGGCGGTATCAACCTGGAGGACATCAAGGCGCCTGAGTGTTTCGAGATAGAGCGTAAACTGGTCGAGCGCCTGAATATCCCGGTTTTTCATGATGACCAGCACGGCACGGCGATTGTCGTGGCGGCGGCCATACGCAATGGATTACGGGTGGCTGGGAAACAGATCGAGGATGTGAAACTGGTCTGTTCGGGCGCCGGTGCCGCCGCGATTGCCTGTCTGGACCTGCTGGTCTCGATGGGGCTGAAGAAGGACCATGTCTTCGTCTGTGATCGAAAGGGCGTCCTTTACGAAGGGCGGGAGGGAACGAATGACCCGCATAAGGCGAGGTATTCGCGGGCGACCGGCGTCAGGACGCTGCGGGAGGCCATTGCGGGTGCGGATGTCTTCCTCGGTCTGTCCGGCCCGGGTGTTATGGATGCCGAGGATGTCAGGCGGATGGCCGAGCGTCCTTTTATCCTAGCCCTGGCGAATCCGGATCCGGAAATCCTGCCGGAAATCGTCCACGCCGCGCGCGATGATGTACTCATGGCAACAGGACGATCTGACTACCCGAACCAGGTCAACAACGTGTTGTGTTTCCCCTTCCTGTTTCGCGGGGCGCTGGATGTGGGCGCCACAGTCATCAATCATGAAATGAAGATTGCCTGCGTGAAGGCACTGGCCGACCTGACCCTGGAAGAAACCTCCGACTGTGTCAGCGCGGCTTACCGCGGCGAGACCTTCCGGTTCGGCCCGGAGTATCTGTTGCCCAAACCCTTTGACCGGCGCCTCATGAGCCGCATTGCCGTGAGCGTGGCCCGCGCGGCCATGGACAGCGGTGTCGCCAGGCGTCCCATCCAGGACCTGCTCGCCTACCGGCGCAAGCTGCAGGACTACCGGTTCAGAACCAGCACACTGATGCGTCCGATCTTTGACCTGGTACGACAGCATCCGCGCCGCATCCTATTCGCGGAAGGGGAGTCTTCCCGCGTGCTGCAGGCGTTGCAGGTTCTCGTGGAGGAAGACCTGTGCCACCCCGTACTGGTTGGCCGTCGTGACCGGATCGAGGAAAGACTCGGTGATCTTGGCATGCGTCTCCGACCTGACCAGGATTTCGGGATCGTGGATCAGGGTGAAAACAAAGAACTGGAACAGGACTGGCTGTGCGCCCGCGACTGGCTAACCGGAAGCGGGATAACACCTGAGGCGGCAAAAGAACTGGTGCTCACGAATGCTACCGTTCTGTCTGCCGTGCGCCTGCGTCGCCGTATAGTTGATGGAATGATTTGCGGTGTGAGGGGTGATTTCAGTGAGCATCTGAATTACATCCGCAGCCTTATTGGTTGCGGCGAGAATGCCCGTAACCTGTCCACCGTGAATCTGGTGATAACGCGACTGGGCCCGCTGTATCTCACCGATACCCAGATTGAGATTATGCCTGAGCCGGAGCACCTGGCGGACGTCGTACTGATGGCGGCGAAGGTCATCGAACGTTTCGGTATAAAACCAAGGGTCGCATTACTCTCCCATGCAGAAGGCGGTGGCCGAGACAAAGGGGGTATGCAACGTGCAGCTTCAGCCATCGAGATTCTGAAAAGGCGTGCCCCGGATCTGGAAGTGACGGGAGAGGTGGGCATCGAGGCTGCCCTGTGCGAGCAGGCCGAGACCAGCACGACTACCCCTCTTCACGGCGTACCGGCAAACCTTCTGGTCATGCCGAATCTCGCGGCAGCGGGCATCGCGCTAGGCGTGATGAAGCGGATTGGAAATGCCGTCGATGTGGGACCGATACTCATCGGATC
>JAHKKL010000392.1 GCA_020027635.1 Gammaproteobacteria bacterium | reverse complement strand
GGCGATCGGCTTCTCCAGCAGCACGTGCTTGCCGGCCTTGAGGCAATCGCGGGTGATCGGGAAGTGGTTGCTCTCGGGCGTGGTGCAGACGTAGACGACCGAAATATTGTCGTTCTTGACGATGTCCTGGTAGTCGAGGGTCGCGGTCGCGGGCTTGGTGAGCGCTTTCACCTCGGCGAGGCGGTCGGGGCGAATCTCGCAGACGTGCAGCTTGTCGACCAGCGCCGAGCGCGACAGCGTCTCGGCGCGGATGCCGCCGCACCATCCGGTCCCGATCACCGCGGCTTCAACTTGTTTCACTGGGTTTGATCCTGTCACTGATGAGGGCGGGGATAAGAACCATGAACCTTCCGCCCGTGCAAACGGGATTTGGCGCCCCACCTGTCGACCCCGCGAAAGCGGGGACCCATACCCACCGGTCTCTGCAATATGGGTCCCCGCTTGCGCGGGGACGACAGCAGTTGTGGCGCGCAAGGACAAATCGGGATAGGGGGCAGCCTCGCGGCTGCACCCCTCCCACACCACCGGACGTACGGGTCCGTATCCGGCGGTTCGACGGATTAAGCGTGGCGCAGATCCGCGACGGAGCGGAGGCCGAGTGAGCTGAAGTAGGCGGTTGGCAGAGCAATGGTGAGCGCGGGGCTGTTCGCGAGCCGCCAGGGGCCATGTGGGCTGCCGGCGGTCTGTGCCGCCAGGTCCCGGCCGACGCCGCGGCGTCGCAGCTCGGCGAAGCGAGCGTATCCACGTTTCCATTGCTTCCAGGCGATGGCGCGCAACCGCCGCCTGGTCCATTCGTCAAGCGCACGCAGCACCGACGGGGTTTGGCAGAAGCCGAAGTAGCCGCGCCATCCGATGAGGTAGACGGACAGCTCCTTGACGATCTGCGCGAGGCTTTGGCCGCGTGTGCGTCGCGTCAGCTCTCGGACCCTCGCCTTGAAGCGGGTCAGCGCCTGCGGCGCGATGCGCCGTCGCGGCTCCTTCCCGCCGGTGAAGCTGAAGCCCAGGAACTTGCGAACACTCGGCTTGGCGACTGCACTCTTGGTCTTGTTGACCTTCAGCTTGAGGCGTTTGGCCAGGAACGTCTCGATGCTCGCCAGCACCCGTTCGCCCGCCCGGTGACTGCGCACATAGACGTTGCAGTCATCGGCGTAGCGCACGAAGTAGTGGCCGCGCTTCTCCAGTTCCTTGTCCAGCACATCCAGCATCAGGTTCGACAAGAGCGGCGAGAGTGGGCCGCCCTGCGGCGTGCCTTCTTCCGTCGGGCTGACCAGCCCTCCTTCCAGCACACCAGCGGTGAGACATCCGCGGATGAACTTCAGGATGCGCTTGTCAGCAACCCGCTTGGCAACCAGCCCCATCAGGATGTCGTGATTGACCCGGTCGAAGAACTTCTCCAGGTCGATGTCCGCGACAATGGCGTGTCCGGACGCGATATACGCCTGCGCCCGTTCCACCGCCTGATGTGCCGAGCGCCCCGGCCGGAAGCCGAAGCTTGTCTCGGAGAACGTGCCGTCCCAGTCCGCCTGCAGCACCTGCATCACCGCCTGCTGGATGAAGCGGTCGAGCCCCGTCGGGATACCGAGCGGCCGTGTGCCGCCCGACACCTTCGGTATCTCCACCCGTCTTACCGGCTTCGGCTTGTAGGTGCCTTCCAGCAGCTGAGCCCGGATCGTGGGCCAGTGCTCCTTCAGGTAGGCCGGCAGCTCGTCGACACTCATGCCGTCGATGCCTGCCGCGCCCTTGTTGCGCTTCACTTGCGCCAACGCTCTCTTCAGGTTCTCACGCTCGACAACTGCTTCCATCGACGGCCCTGCGACCGCCGGGCGTTCGAGACAGGCTTTCGCCGCGCGCGCTTCGGTCGCTTGGGCGGCGGCGCTCGGGGCTTCACCCTTCGCTCCGGTGCCCAAGTTCAGCTCCCGCTGATCTTTCTGCCGCATGGCTCGCGCGAGATTGCCGCTCTACTGGCCTCTTCCACCGTTCGGGCCTTCGGCGGCGCGCTGCCGCCTACTATGCCCTCGGCTGACTTCTCCGGCGCGATCGCGGGTCTTGCGACGCGCTCAGTCCGGAATCCCGGACACGCCGGAGACCTCCCGAGGTAAGACCGACCGCCTTCACCGCACGCCCGCCGGATTTACCACCCCGACCCTTGATGACTGTGGACTTCGCGATCACTGGCTCGCTCGTCCGGCCGGGTAGGCCTCGTTATCCGGTTCTTGTCCATCGGGCCGCGGCTTTGCTCCACGCTTTCTTCAGACCCCATCTCACGATGACGCCCTTGCGCTTCGCTAATCCTTCGCCGTCATCAGGCTGGATAGAGGACTTCCACCTCCAAGCTGTCGATCATACTCGGCACACCAGAAAACGCCCTCGGGCGAGGCCCGAGGCGCTTTTGATTCAGTCGCGTTTGGTCAGTACTTGCCGAGGCCGAAACGATAGTTCACGCCGGCTTTAAAGACATGGACCGTGGCGTCGGTGCCAAGGTCGTTGCCAAAATCCATCATGTTGTACTCAATCTTGGCCGTCCAGTTGTTCTGCAGAGCGTATTCGGTGCCGAAGCCAAGCATCCATCAGCTTACGGTGTCGTCAGCCGAAACCGAGACAGTCGGGCCGCCTATGATGGTGGCGGAAGCATTGGCACTGACCTGCGCCCAGGCGCCGCCCACTTTGCCGTAGACGAGCCAGCGGTCGAAGGCCCA
>JAHKKL010000079.1 GCA_020027635.1 Gammaproteobacteria bacterium | reverse complement strand
GATGGGCAAGACCCCGCTCGACACGGACCTGGGCGATGCCGAGGTGCAGGATATCATCGCCTTTCCCGGTGTGTTGGATGGCGAATTCCCGCAGCAGACCATACCCCGGCCGCCGGCAACACCCGGTGACCTGCTGAGCGGCAAGTAGGGATGCACCGCTGTCTGTCTGATCCTGGACGATCATCCGATCACGGCAATGCTCACCTACCCGCAACCCTGCCGTGGTGTGCTAGACGGCCAGTCGCGCCTGGCGGCGCATCCATCAACCGACAAGGGGCCGCATAATTGCCAGAACAGACCGCACGTTCAATAGGGTGTACGCTGCGGGCGCGAAAAGCCCCTACGATCCAGGCGGTGACCTCCGGCACAGTGTCCGCGATGAGAGAATTATCATCCTTAATAGTATCTTCTCTGTTCCGGCTCGGGTGGTTGGATTTCTCGGGGGATACGACGTATGTAATTGTTTATTTAGTATTATTGATGAAGTCAACAGTAGAAGATCTCGGTCTCGGATCGAGCGGACAGGTGATCCTGCAAGAAAAATAAAATTGATTGCCAGAATTTTGGCGTTATTATGGAGCTACACGGTTTACCCCTGCTGCGGGTGGTGATTCAGCTCCCGGTGAACCCTGAACAACGATAACAACAGGATAAGAATTACTAGAGCATTACCCCCCACGAAGGCCGTACGGTGAGCATCATCAAGCATTTCTGGCAAAGCCTGGCACGGCGATTCAAGCAGCGTGCCCCGCGATCTGCCGGCGAACTCGAACACGAGTTGTCCGCCGCAACGCAGGAAAAGCAAAGCCTGCTCAGGCAGTTGACCGACCTGCAGTCTGAAGTCGAGCGCGGCTTGTCCACCACCCGACAGGAACAGCAAGGTCTGCTCGGGCAGTTGACCGGTCTGCAGACTGAAGTCGAACACGGCTTGTCAGCCGTCCGTCAAGAACAGCTAAGCCTGTTCGGGCAGTTGACCAGCCTGCAGGCCGATTTCGAGCGTGAGCTGTCCGCCGCCAACCTGGAAAAGCAAGCCCTGCTTGGACAGGTAAGCGGCCTACAGGACGATCTTGAACGACTCAGGAGCCGGGATGAGCAACTACGAGCCGAACTGCAGCAGCGGTTTGATCATCTCCAGGCCGAGCGCGACGCCGTGCACGAGGAGGTCAAGACCTTACGGACCTCGCTGGCCGACGTCCTATCCCGGCAGGAAACGACAAAAACCCGTGTCAATACCCTGGAGATCCGGCAGCAGGAGCAGCAACAGGAGCATGATGCCGCCCTTCAACGGGCGCTGGTACGAGAGCGCAGACAGGCGCGCCGCCTGACTGCGGCGATGACGGTGGCCGCTGCCGCTTTCGTGCTCGGCATCGTCGGCGGCGCCATCAGTTTCTGGGAGGTACGAAACACCACCCACCTGCTGGCCGAGGTGAGCCAGGGTATCAAGGACATCCATACTTCCATGGAGGGGCGGCCGGCCGGTAACGTGCCGGTGCCGCCCGACCAACGTGCTTCGACAAACGCACCTGAATCAGGGCCAGCGGTTGCTGAGGGGGTGTCGCGGGCGCAGGACGATGCGGAGCCGGGCTTGTCCGGGCAGAAATTGCCGGAGCCTGACTTTATCGCCTCGAAGTCTCTGCCGCTCAATGGTCACACGTTCAGCAGCCGGCAGGATGCGCGCGCCTTTTTCGAGGAGAATGCCAAACAACCGGGGGTCGCCACCCTGCCGAGCGGTTTGCAATACCGCGTGCTCATACCCGGTGCCGGCAAGTCACCCAAGGCCGGTGACCAGGTCGTGGTTGAATATCGCGCCTTTCGTCCCGATGGCACGGAAACGGACAACTCCTTCAAGGAGGACTTGCCGACAACTTTCACCGTCGATAAGGCAATTCCCGCCCTGAAGGAGGCGCTGTTGAATATGGAGAAAGGCGCGCAATGGGAACTGTATATCCCGGCTAACCTCGCCTATCCGGGGGTCAGGAAACGGGGGCCCTACGGTTTTGAACCGCTGATTCTGACCGTGGAGCTGATTTCGGTCGTTGCCGCGGAGCCCGCGAAAGAACGCTAGGGTTACCCGCGGCCCGAAACTTCGAGCGATGACAGACGATCGGTGCTGCCTCCGGGCGGCGCTTTTTTGAGGATTCCTGCTTTATACTACGGCGCCTGCTTTGCATGTTCGACCCCCTGACAATGGAGAAAGACACACTATGCGAATTGCCACCCTGATCAACATTGCCGTGCTGGCCATACCGGCAGGAATTACCAGTGCCGGCGAGGCATTCAAACTCGACAATGAGACCGCCCGTATCAACTACAGCCTGGGTTATCAGATCGGCGGTGATTTCAAGCGTCAGGGCATCGAGTTGAACACGGAGGCCGTCATCAAGGGAATGCAGGATGCCCTTTCCGGCAGCGAGCCCCTGATGTCGCAACAGGAAATGAACGCCATGCTGGTGGAACTCAAGCGCAAGGTCCTCGCAGAACAGCAGGCGAAGCGGCGCGAGGCGGAGCTTGAAAGCGTGACGGCCGGTAAGAAGTACCTGGAGGAGAACGCGAAGAAACCGGGCGTGGTTACCACCACGAGCGGGTTGCAGTACAAGATCATCGAGGCCGGTAGCGGCAAGAACCCGGGCCCGACCGACGAAGTGACCGTCAATTACCGCGGCACCCTGATCAACGGCCAGGAATTCGACAGCTCGTATGACAAGGGCAAGCCGGTCACTTTCCCGCTCAATGGGGTCATCACGGGCTGGACGGAGGGTCTGCAGCTCGTGAAGGAAGGCGGCAAGATCCAGCTCTTCATTCCGTCCGAGCTTGCCTACGGCGACCGCGGACCGCTGGCGCATCGGACCCTGATTTTCGACGTGGAGCTGATCGCCGTGGGGGGCGACAAATCCGGGGATGCAGCCCAGGGAGCCAAGCCGCAAAGCGAATAAACAGGGGCGCACGTCATCACAAGCACCTGGCACGCCGCACAAGCAAGCATGGGGAGCTTTCAGGCCGCGCGGTCGAGGGTGAACGCATCCCGGCAATGCCGCGTCATCTAGCCGTAATCGCGATCCATTGACCGGTAGCCCAGCGCCTCGCCGAGATGTATGGTCTCGATGTCGGGGGAATCCGCGAGGTCCGCGATGGTGCGTGCGATTTTCAGTATCCGGTGATAGGCCCGCGCCGAGAGATTCAGCCGCTGCATGGCCTGGTGCAGCAACAGGCGGTCTGCTTTTTTCAGCAGGCACACCGCATCCAGTTGCTGGTTATCAAGCTGGCTGTTCAAGGCGTGGCCGCGTTTCAGCTGCACCACCCGCGCCCTCGCCACGCGTTCCCTGATGACCGCACTGCGTTCTCCAATCGGTCCATCCAGCTCATGAAAGGCGAGGCGCGGCACCTCGACATGCAGGTCGATGCGGTCCAGCAGGGGACCGGAAAGCTTGCCGCGGTAACGCCGGATCTGTTCACTCGTGCAACGACACCGCCCCGATGGGTCGCCCAGATAGCCGCAGGGGCAGGGATTCATGGCCGCAATGAGCTGGAATCGCGCCGGGTATTCCGCCTGCCGCGCCGCGCGTGAAATCATGATGCGCCCGGACTCGAGCGGCTCGCGCAGCACCTCCAGAACCCGACGGTCGAATTCGGGCAGCTCGTCGAGAAACAGCACCCCGTGATGGGCGAGGGATATTTCCCCGGGTCGCGGGTTCGAACCGCCGCCGACCAGCGCCACGGCCGAGGCGGTGTGGTGCGGTGCGCGGAAGGGACGGCGGCGCCAGGTAACGCTGTCGATCGACTGCCCGCTGATCGAGTTGACGGCGGCCGTTTCCATGGCCTCCTCCTCGGTCAGTTCCGGGAGGATGCCCGGCAGGCGGCTCGCCAGCAGGGATTTGCCGGTTCCCGGCGGCCCGATCAGCAACAGGCTGTGACTGCCGGCGGCGGCGATCTCCAGGGCGCGCCGCGCGTGATGCTGGCCGCGCACATCGGCCAGGTCAGGAAGCGGCATGTCACTGGCGGTGGGTCGAGATGGCGCCTGGGGTTCCAGCGGGTGCGCGCCCGTCAGGTGGGCGCTGATATCGAGCAGATGCCGGACAGCATAGATGCTCGCCGATCCGACCAGCGCGGCCTCGGCAACGTTGCCCGCCGGTACCACGAGGGCGCGGCCCGCACGCTGGGTATGGACCGTCATGGGAAGAATGCCGTGCACGGGGCGCAGTTCTCCGGACAGGGCCAGCTCACCCGCGAATTCGTAGTGCGGTAAGGCGTGTCCCGGAATCTGGCCGGAGGCGGCCAGTATGCCCAGCGCGATCGGCAGATCGAACCGGCCGCCTTCCTTCGGCAGGTCGGCGGGCGCGAGGTTGATGGTGATGCGACGCATCGGGAACTCGAACCGTGAATTCAGCAGCGCCCCGCGCACCCGGTCCTTGCTTTCCTTGACCGCCGTTTCCGGCAGGCCGACGATGGAAAGGCCCGGCAGCCCGTTGGAGAGGTGCACTTCGACCGTGACCAGCGGGGCGTCCATCCCCACCTGGGCGCGGCTGTAGAGTATCGCCAGCGACATGGTTGTCCTTCCCTGGTTGTGCGCGCGGAGACTCGCCCCGCGGTGGCTTCATTGCCGGTTACTGCCGGATCTGGTCGTCTTGTGGATGATCCTGTGGCCCGTCACGCCGTGACCGCGTTTCCAGTGCGCTGATGGTTTTTTCCAGATTGTCGAGTTTCTCGCGCGTGCGCGCCAGTACGCGTGACTGCACGTCGAATTCCTCGCGGGTCACCAGATCCATTTTCGACAGCGACGCTTGCAGGATGGCGCGCAGATTTTTTTCCACGTCCTGCTGTATTTCCTTGACCCCGGCCGGAACGGCGTCGGCCAGGCGCCGGGCGAGATCATCGAAAAGTTTGGGATCGAGCATGGCTGTCACCATAGAGCAACCGCACGAGGCCTGTCCAGTGAAGCCGACCCCTATGCCCTGAGGCGGTGCATTTGTTGTATCCGCGCATTAGATGATGCCCCATGACGGGGCATCATGGATGATATTAATCCATGTGGCGCCTGTAAGCCACTGTAAATCAATAATAACTAAAAATGGCACATGGATTGCTTGAAGCAGATTGTGAGTCGAAACAGCAACAACACATTGCGCGCTGTTTGCGGTGGCAAAGTTGCCTTGATTAATAGATCTGCATTCCAGCTAACACATTACAGGAGTCGATAGACATGAATACCTTTACCAAGACCTTGACCGCAGCGGCGCTGGCGACTGTTTCCGGCATCGCGGCGGCGGACGACATCAGCGCCAACGTCTCGATGGGGAGCGACTACATCTGGCGTGGCGTTTCCCAGACCAACGAGAAGCCGGCCATTTCCGGTGGTTTTGATTACAGCCACGACTTCGATCCAGTCACTTGGTATGTCGGTACCTGGGGCAGCAACGTCGATCCAACCTTCTTCGGCGGCACCCACAGCCCCAGCATGGAACTAGACCTGTATACCGGTCTCTCCGGCAAGAAGGACGACTTCAGCTATGACGCGGGCTGGCTGCGTTACAACTATCCAGGTGGAAGTTCCAATTCCACGACCGAATGGAAGCTCGGCGGTGGCTGGAAGTGGTTCGGCGCAACTTACTACTACAGCAAGGACTGGTTCGGTACGAGCGACGACTCGAGCCGCATCGAAGGCTCCTTCGACTACGAGTTGCCCTATGAGATCGCCCTGTCGGCTTCCGTTGGCAACAACTACGGCAGCGGTACGGAGGATTACTTCAATAACAGCTACGTCGACTGGAAGCTCGGGGTAAGCAAGACCTGGCTGGGCGTCGACTGGGGCCTGGCCTATACCGACACCGACATCAAGAAGTCAGACTGCGGTGGATCGGATCTCTGCGAAGCCCACTACGTGGCTTCCCTGAGCAAGAGTTTCTAACGGCACTTTATGTTGGCCCGCCCGGCAGGGCGGGCCTTATTCCAGGAGATACGTTATGAAGTTAGTCACTGCAATCATCAAGCCGTTCAAGCTCGATGATGTCCGCGAGGCCCTCTCCGATATCGGTGTGCAAGGCATCACCGTGACCGAAGTCAAGGGTTTCGGGCGTCAGAAGGGCCATACGGAACTCTATCGGGGTGCGGAATACGTGGTCGATTTTCTGCCCAAGGTAAAGATCGAGGCCGCCGTCCCGGCGGACATGGCCGATCGGGTGATCGAGGCCATCTCCAAGGCGGCCAATACCGGCAAGATCGGCGACGGCAAGATTTTCGTATTCGATCTTGAACAGGCTATCCGCATTCGTACCGGCGAGTCCGGTCCTGATGCCTTGTAGTCTCAATCCATCAGCAGAAGAGGAGAGCATTATGTTTAAGCAGATCAAGGGGCGTTCAGGCGCCCTGATGGTGGGATTACTCGGCTTGCTGCCATCCCTGGTGATGGCCGAGGACGCCACCCCGACACTGAACTCCGGTGACACCGCCTGGATGCTGACGTCCACCGCGCTGGTTCTGTTCATGACCATTCCGGGCCTGGCGTTATTTTATGCCGGCATGGTGCGTTCCAAGAACGTGCTGGGCGTGATGATGCAATGCTTCGCCATCACCGCGCTGGTCACGGTGCTGTGGGCGCTGTACGGCTACAGTCTGGCCTTCGACACGAGCGGCATGGAGAAGGGTGTGACCAACCTCTATTCCTTCATCGGCAGCCTCAACAAGGCATTTCTGAGCGGTGTGAGTCTGGACAGCCTGACCCTCACCATTCCCGAAACGGTATTCATGTGCTTCCAGATGACCTTCGCGATCATCACCCCGGCGCTGATCGTGGGCGCGTTCGCGGAGCGCATGAAATTCTCGGCGCTGCTGTGGTTCATGGGCATCTGGTTCACCGTCATTTACGCGCCGATTGCGCACATGGTGTGGAGCGGCGACGGCGGCCTGCTGTGGGATCTGGGCGTGCTGGACTTCGCCGGCGGCACGGTCGTGCACATCAACGCCGGTATCGCGGGTCTGGTGGCGTGCCTCGTGATCGGCAAGCGCAAAGGGTATCCGACCACCGCCATGCCGCCGCATAACCTGGGCTACACCCTGATGGGCGCGTCCATGCTGTGGGTCGGCTGGTTCGGCTTCAACGCGGGCAGCGCGGTGGCCGCCAACGGAACCGCGGGCATGGCCATGGCCGTCACGCAGATCGCTACCGCCGCCGCGGCGCTGGCGTGGATGTTCGCGGAATGGCTCTCGCACGGCAAGCCCAGCGTGCTGGGTATCGCCTCGGGCGCGGTCGCCGGCCTGGTC
>JAHKKL010000391.1 GCA_020027635.1 Gammaproteobacteria bacterium | reverse complement strand
TTGAACGCAGTGACAAAATCGCCGGGAGCGATTTTGGACAGCCGCAGGCTGGCCCGCAGGGCGGAGTCCAGGGATGGACTCCGCAAACCCGGGTTTCGCCGCCGCTCAACCCAGGCTACATTCTTAAGTAACCGCCATTCACCTCAGACCGGGTAAATCCTGTAGTGACCGTCGGCCGCAGGGACGATGCACAGGGATGTGCAAGTGTCGCGTGAGGGCAGGATGCCCGGAGCTACTGCGGCCGGCGAGCGTACAGGGACGTATTCACCGCGTGTCACGGAAGGATTTACCCGGCATGAGGCATTGTTAATGTAGTCATTGATAACCGTCATCGATAAACATCCCATGCCTTTACTGCAACCATGAGCCAGTTCTTCCAGATACACCCGGTCAATCCCCAGGCACGGCTGATCCGTCAGGCCGTCGAGATCATTCGCGCGGGCGGTCTCATCGTCTATCCGACGGATTCGAGCTATGCCTTGGGCTGCCATGTCGGCGACAAGCACGGCATGGAGCGCATTTGCCGCATCCGCGCGCTCGACGGCAAACACAACTTCACCCTGGTCTGCCGGGATCTCTCCGAGATCGCCATCTACGCCAAGGTCGATAACAGCGCCTACCGCCTGCTGAGATCCCTCACCCCGGGTCCCTACACCTTCATCCTCAGCGCCACCCACGAGGTGCCGCGCCGCCTGCAGAACCCGAAACGCAAGACCATCGGGATACGCGTGCCCGATCATCCCATCGCGCAGGCCCTGCTCGCCGAGCTGGGCGAGCCGCTGATGAGTTCGACCCTGATTCTGCCGGGCAGCGACATGCCCGAGACCGAGGCGGCCGCGATACGCGAACGCCTGGAGCGCGAGGTGGATCTCGTCATCGACGGCGGGCACTGCGGGTTCGAGCCGACGACCGTGATCGAGATGAGCGAGGGGGCGCCGCGGGTGCTGCGCCAGGGCTGCGGTGTCGTCGACGGCTTGTCCTGACACCGCGTCCTCGTCACGGCTGTGGTCTGCCGGGGCAATCCGGGTATAATTCCGCGATGGAAAAACTCTCGACGGTCCAGTTCGCGGCCATTGCCATCCTGCCCCTCCTGTTCGGCATCACCCTCCATGAAGTCGCGCATGGCTGGGTCGCCAAACGCCTGGGCGACAAGACGGCCCTCATGATGGGTAGGCTCACGCTGAATCCGCTCAAGCACATCGACCCGCTCGGGACCATCATCGTTCCCGGCCTGATGATGCTCGCCGGAGGCGCCATTTTCGGCTGGGCCAAACCGGTACCGGTGACCTGGCAGAACCTCAAGAACCCGAAACGCGACATGGCGCTGGTCGCCCTGGCGGGCCCCCTGGCCAACCTGGGGATGGCGTTTCTCTGGGCCCTGATTGCCCGGGTGGGCGTCATGCTGAGTGCGGTCTCCCCGTGGGCCTCGGTACCGATGATGCTCATGGGCAAGGTCGGCATCGTTCTCAATCTGGTGCTGATGGTGCTCAACCTGCTGCCGTTGCCGCCGCTCGACGGCGGGCGGGTCATGACCAGCCTGTTGCCGGGACCGCTCTCCTACCGCTTCAGCCGTATCGAGCCCTACGGTTTCTTCATCCTGATCGCGCTGCTGATGAGCGGCCTGCTCTGGAAGCTGATGGGACCGCCGGTGGCGGTTCTTGAGGATCTCTTCAGCCTGGTGGCCGGGATCTAGGGACCAGGGAAAGAGCGCAGCATGGCGACAACCCATTCACGGGTCCTCTCGGGCATGCGCCCCACCGGGCGCCTGCACCTCGGTCACTACCACGGTGTGCTCAAGAACTGGGTCAGGCTGCAGCATGAATTCGACTGCTTCTTCTTCGTGGCCGACTGGCACGCGCTCACCACGCACTACCAGGATTCACACATCATCGCGGAGAGCGTCTGGGACATGGTGATCGACTGGCTGGCGGCCGGCGTCAACCCCGGTTCCGCCCAGCTGTTCATCCAGTCGCATGTGCCGGAGCATGCCGAGCTGCATCTGCTGCTCTCCATGGTGACGCCGCTCGGCTGGCTGGAACGGGTGCCGAGCTACAAGGACCAGCAGGAGAAGCTGCGGGAACGGGATCTCACCACCTACGGTTTTCTCGGCTATCCGCTGCTGCAGAGCGCCGACATCCTCATCTACGGGGCCGACAAGGTTCCGGTCGGCGAGGACCAGGTGGCCCATGTCGAACTGACCCGCGAGGTGGCGCGGCGCTTCAATCACATCTTCGGGCGTGAACCGGGTTTCGAGGAGTCGGCCCAGGCCGCCATCCGGAAGATGGGCAAAAAGAACGCGCGCCTCTACAGTGACCTGCGCAATCGCTACCAGGAGCAGGGGGAGCGCGAGGCGGTGGCGGTGGCGCAAGCCCTGCTGCAGGAGCAGCAGAACCTTACCCACAGCGACCGCGAACGCCTGCTTGGTTATCTTGAGGGCAGCGGTCGCATGATTCTGACCGAGCCGCAGGCCCTGCTGACGCCGGCCTCGAAAATGCCCGGACTGGACGGGCAGAAAATGTCCAAGTCCTACCACAACACCATCACCCTGCGTGAAGACCCGGAGTCGGTGCGGCAGAAATTGCGCACCATGCCGACCGATCCGGCGCGCATCCGCCGCACCGATGCCGGGAACCCCGATGTCTGTCCGGTATGGCAACTGCATCTGGTGTATTCCGATGATGCCGTGAAGGCCTGGGTGAGGGAAGGGT
>JAHKKL010000078.1 GCA_020027635.1 Gammaproteobacteria bacterium | reverse complement strand
GAACGTCATGACGATCCTGCTGCTGTTCGCGGTGGCGATCGCCGTGACCGGCTTCGTGGTGTTCGTCGAGCGCGGGCAGCGGCGCATCACGGTGAACTATGCCAAGCGCCAGCAGGGCCGCAAGGTCTATGCCGCGCAGAGCACGCATCTGCCCCTGAAGCTGAACATGTCGGGCGTGATACCGCCGATCTTCGCCTCCAGCATCATCCTGTTTCCGGCCACCATGGCCAGCTGGCTGGGCAGCGGCGAGGGCATGGGCTGGCTGAAGGACATCTCGACGACGCTGTCGCCGGGGCAGCCGCTGTACGTGATGTTCTATTCCCTGGCGATCGTGTTTTTCTGTTTCTTCTACACGGCGCTGGTGTTCAATGCCAGGGAGACCGCGGACAACCTGAAAAAGTCCGGCGCCTTCATACCGGGTATCCGTCCGGGTGAACAGACCGCGAAATACGTCGATGGCGTCATGACCCGGCTGACGACCGGCGGCGCCGTCTACATCACGCTGGTCTGCCTGATGCCCGAGTTCCTGATCCTGTACTGGAACGTGCCGTTTTATTTCGGCGGGACCTCGCTGCTGATCATCGTCGTCGTGGTCATGGATTTCATGGCCCAGGTCCAGGCGCATCTGGTGTCCCACCAGTACAGCGGCCTGATGAAGAAGGCCAATCTGAAAGGCCAGGGCGGTGCGGGCCTGCTGCGCTGAAGGCGCCGGACCGCCTGACGATTATTTTTTCAAGAAGGTGAATCGACATGAAAGTACGTGCATCGGTCAAGCGTATCTGCCGTAACTGCAAGGTCATACGACGCAAGGGTGTGGTGCGGGTCATCTGTACGGATGGCCGCCACAAGCAGCGCCAGGGCTGAGTGGTGCGCGGCACTATGCAACACGTTGAAAAATCTGGATTCAGCATCTTGGCATCCCGGCTGCGGCTGGACCTGGGCGTATTCGCCCAAGCTGCTGTTTGTCATTGATCTTATGCTGCCCAGAAGCTATCATTACGCCCTTTTCGCGACGCCCAGGCCGGGCGGCGCCCTGGAGACTCTGTAACTATGGCCCGTATAGCCGGAATCAACATTCCACCCCACAAGCATGCCGAGGTCGCCCTGACGGCGATCTACGGCATCGGCCGGAGCTCGGCGCGCAAGATCTGCGCGGCGAGCGGTATTCAGCCGAGCACCAAGATAAAGGATCTCACCGAGTCCGAGATCGAGCTGGTGCGCAACGAGATTACCAAGTACACCATCGAGGGCGATCTGCGCCGCACCGTCTCCATGAATATCAAGCGACTCATGGATCTCGGCACCTATCGCGGCATCCGGCACCGGCGCGGACTGCCGTTGCGCGGCCAGCGCACCCGCACCAACGCACGCACCCGCAAGGGGCCGCGGCGCGCAATTCGCAAGTAGACACGATACACCGGACATAACGTCAACCAGGTAACCGAAGCATGGCTAAGGCGGCAGCACCACGTACACGCAAGAAGGTGAAGAAGGATGTCTCTGACGGGATCGCCCACATTCACGCTTCCTTCAACAACACGATCATCACCATCACCGATCGCCAGGGCAATACGCTGGCCTGGACGACCTCGGGCGGTTCGGGGTTCCGCGGTTCGCGCAAGAGCACGCCGTTTGCCGCGCAGGTCGCCGCCGAACGCGCCGGGGAGATGGTCAAGGAGTACGGCATGAAGAACCTCGAGATCGAGGTGAAGGGGCCCGGCCCCGGCCGCGAGTCCGCCGTTCGCGCACTGAACAATGTCGGATTCCAGATCACCAATATCACCGACGTGACACCGATTCCCCACAACGGCTGTCGTCCGCCGAAAAAACGTCGCGTCTAGCGCAGGTATAGAACATGGCAAAGTACACCGGATCCAAATGTCGCCAGTGTCGCCGGGAAGGCGGCAAGCTGTTTCTCAAGGGCGAGAAGTGTTTCACCGCCAAGTGCGCGGTGGAGAACCGCCCGTTTCCGCCCGGCCAGCATGGCCAGCGCCGCACGCGGCTCTCCGACTATGCCACCCAGTTGCGTGAAAAGCAGAAGCTGCGCCGCATCTACGGGATCCTCGAGCGCCAGTTCCGCACCTACTACAAGGAAGCCTCGCGCATCAAGGGCGCGACCGGCGAGGCCCTGCTGCAGCTGCTCGAGGGGCGTCTGGACAACGTCGTCTACCGCATGGGTTTTTCCTCCTCGCGCAGCGAGGCGCGCCAGCTGGTGCGCCATAACGGCGTCAGCGTGAATGGCAACCGGGTGAATATTCCGTCCTACCAGGTGCAGCCGAACGACGTCATCAGCATCAATGACAAGTCGCGCGCCCAGCTGCGCGTCCAGGCGGCCGTCGATCTCGCGCAGCAGCGCGGCATATCCGACTGGATCGATGTTGACGTCAAGAAGATGCAGGGCGTGTACAAGTCACGCCCGGAACGCGCCGAACTGCCGGCCGATATCAACGAACACCTCGTTGTCGAACTGTACTCGAAGTAAGCCACTGAGAGGTTATCCATGCTTGGAAAAGTCAACGAATTCCTGAAGCCGCGCATCGTGGACGTTCAGGTCGTCAGCGACAAACACGCCCGGGTTACCCTGGAGCCGCTGGAGCGCGGTTTCGGTCATACCCTGGGTAATGCGCTGCGGCGAATCCTGCTCTCGTCAATGCCCGGCACCGCGATCACCGAGGCGGAGATCGAGGGTGTGCTGCATGAATACTCGACCATCGAAGGCGTGCAGGAGGATGTCATCGACATCCTGCTCAACCTGAAGAAGGTCGCCCTGCGCATGCACAACCGCACCGAGGCTACCGTGACCCTGCACAAGAAAGGCCCGGGACCGGTCGTGGCGGGTGACATCACCGTGGACCACGATATCGAGATCGTCAATCCGGACTACCTCATCGCCAACCTGACCAAGGAAGGCGAACTGTCGATGCGGCTCAGGATCGCCAAGGGGCGCGGCTATCAGCCGGCAACGGTGCGTTTCAATGAAGAATCCGAAAGCGTCACCATCGGCCGCCTGCAGCTCGATGCCTCCTACAGCCCGGTCAACCGCGTTTCCTACACGGTGGACCGTGCCCGCGTCGAACAGCGTACCGATCTCGACAAGCTGATCATGGACATCGAAACCAACGGCACCGTCGATCCCGAGGAGGCGATCCGGCACGCCGCGACCATCTTGCAGGACCAGCTCTCCGCGTTCGTGGACCTGCAGGCCCGCTCCGAGGACAAGCCGCGCGCGTCGGAAAGCGATATCGACCCGATCCTGCTGCGCCCGGTGGACGACCTGGAGCTGACGGTTCGCTCCGCCAACTGCCTGAAGGCCGAGAGCATTTTCTACATCGGCGACCTGATCCAGCGCACCGAGGTGGAACTGCTGAAAACGCCAAATCTGGGCAAGAAGTCGCTGACCGAGATCAAGGACGTGCTTGCCACCAAGGGTCTTTCACTGGGTATGCGTCTCGAGAACTGGCCGCCATCCGGACTGAAGGAAAAGACCGCGGCCAACGCCTAACCAACCCGACAGGTAGCCATAACCATGCGCCATCGCAACTCCGGGCGGCAATTGAGCCGCAACAGCAGCCACCGCAACGCCATGCTGAAAAACATGGCGGTGTCACTCCTGCGGCATGAAATTATCGAGACCACGGTGCCCAAGGCCAAGGAGTTGCGGCGCGTCGCCGAGCCGCTGATCACGCTGGCGAAGAACGATTCCGTGCACCTGCGCCGCGTCGCCTTCAGTCGCCTGCGCGACCGCGATACCGTGACCAAGCTGTTCAATGAACTCGGCCCGCGCTACAAGGACCGTCCCGGCGGCTACCTGCGCATTCTGAAGTCGGGCTACCGTCCCGGCGACAATGCCCCGATGGCCTACGTCGAGCTCGTCGACCGGCCCGAGCTGGTGGCGGATGCCGGCCAGGACTGAGGCGCGGCAGCGGACTGCCTGGGCAGGAACGAAAACAAAAACCGGGGATCACCCGGTTTTTTGTTTTCGATCGGGAGCCATTGCCGGGCAGGCGGGGTCGAAGCACACTTCCCGCAGGTGCTGACGAGTAAGATCCTCTGATACCGTGACGGAAACGAATACGATGCATCCGCTCCACGCCGTCATCGAGGCGTACAACGACGCCTGGAACCGCCACGACGTGGACGCGATCCTGGCCATGCACACCGAGGATTCGGTCTTCCGCAACCACACCAGCGGCGGCGAGGCCGTGGGGCGCGAGGCCATCCGGCGGATCGTCGCCGGCGTGTTCGATACCTTCCCCGACATCCACTTCACGCTGCGCCGCCTGTATGTGCGCGACGACCTGGTCGTCCAGGAATGGACGGCGACGGCCACGCACCGACATCCCGTGATATACAACGACACGACGCTTGTGCCGACGGGCCGGACGATCCGCTGGGACGGCATGGACATCATCCCGATGCGCGACGGACAGGTCGCCCGCAAGGACGTGTACACGGAATCCCTGTCCTACCTCAGACAACTGGGCGCACCGCTGTGAGCGTGTCCCGTGGCGTCGCTGCTTGTGCTACCGGAGCACATTATCTCCAATCCGAAGCACATATGCCGAGTGCTGATCATCGGGATAAATCTCGCCTCGGTTGAGGCTTTCACTCCCTGATTGGCCAGGCGCTGCGACACCCGTCACGCGATCACACGATGCCCAGATCACGGGCAAGGCGCAGGCTGTCCTCGCGCATCCTCATCGATGCCTCCTGCAGGAACCATTCATCGAAGGGTAACCAGCCCCATTCGGAGTGCAGGCAATTATCCCTGATCAGGCGTGCCTGCGTCGCCGCGTTTTCTCTGGCGAAGTCGGAGTGCGACAGGAGATTGCTGAGATTGTCGGCGATCTGGACGGCAATCAGCAGTGCCTCGAGTTCCGTGGTGAGCCCGCTCTGGTTGACGGGAAAATAACGATGATGCTGGCGCACCGCTTCCAGAATCTCCTGGGGGTACCCCCATTTCCTGCAGGCGAGGTAACCCAGCTCACTGTGCGTAAACTGGAAGACCTCGATATCGGCCAGCAGCAGTGCATGCGGCGTATCCCAGTATATTTCCTCGACTCTTCTCAACAAATCGGGCGTATGCTCGAACATGATGAAACGGCCGATATCGTGGAGCAAACCCGCGAGGTAGGCCGTCTCGGTTAAAACGTGCAGGCCCTGCATGGCGTTCGCGATGGTGCGGGTTCCAATCGCTACCTCGAGGGAGTGTAGCCATATTCTCTTTTGTGCCGATTCCACGGGCACGAATACCCGCATCACGGCCAGGGTGGTCACCAGACCGGCGACGGCGTTGGCGCCCAGGCGGACGATGGCGGTTTCGATGCTGGTGACCGGTTTTATTGGTCCGGATAAGGGGGAGTTTGCCAGCTGGATCAGCTCTGCCGCGATCACAGGATCGGCGCCCGCCAGCGCCGAAACCCGCTCGACATAATCGACCGCGTCGTGATTCAACGTCGCCAGTCGCGTCACGACACCGGAAAGCTGAGGTAGCTCGTTCGTCACCCGGGTTTCGAGATCGGCCAGCGACAGTTGCTTGTCAGACGATTTCGTCGCGCAGGTCAGCTCATGCATAGATTACTCCTGAAGGAGAAGGACCCGCTGATCCGGCGATCCCGGTCACCCGCTATGACCGTCTTCGCAGCGATGCAAAGCGATGGCAGGTCTGACCGAACTCTATTCTACAGCCCAGTATCGGGAGGAAGACCCTAGCAGAAGGATGGCGCCGCGGGTATTCGTAATATTACCTATGCCACGGGGATCGTGGATGCGGTGGACGGTGATGTGTGCAGTGTGATGACTTGTGACGGGATGCAATGCCCGCCGCCGCGAGGGACGTGGCATGATCTTCAGCCTGTCGGACCGGGTGTCCGGCCCAGAGCATGCGGCGGGGCGTCCCGGGTGACCGGTGTCTTCCGGAAGTGGAACGCCTCCCCCAGGGCCTTGATGATCGGCGGATCGCGGTCGTAGATATCCTGCTTGAACAGAACGGTGCCGTCGTCCTCGATGTCCACCGTCCAGTACAGCAGGATCACGACGACCGGTTTGCGCAGATGGATGGCCCGGGTCTCGCGGCTGTCCACCGCCGTGATGACGCGTTCCCGGTTCCAGTGGGGATCCTCGTCGAGCAGCAGTTCCGCGAACCCGTAGGGGTCCTCGATGCGGATGCAGCCGGAACTGAAGGTTCGTTCCGTGCGTCTGAACAGTTCCTTGCTCGGCGTGTCGTGCAGATAGACGGTGTACTTGCTGGGAAGCATGAACTTGATCCGGCCGAGGGCATTCTCCGGTCCCGGGTCCTGGCGGATCATGTAGGGGAAATTGAACCCGTCGTACCTGGACCAGTCGATGCCGGCCTGATCGACGGGACGGCCATGACGGTCGATGACCCGCATGTTTTTCTCCCGCAGGTAATTCGGGTCGCGTTTGACGGCGGGCAGGAGGTCCTGCCTGAGAATGGTCGGCGGGACAGTCCACGTCGGGTTGACCACGATAGAGGTGATGCGCGACTTGAATTCCGGGGTCGTGCGGGCAGGCCGGCCCACCACCGCACGAGTTTCCCAGATCACCCGGCCGTCACGGTAGAAACGCACCTTGAAGCCGGCGATATCGACCAGCACGAATTCGGCCGGCAGGTCATGCAGCACCCAGCGTGCCCGTTCCAGATTGGCGCGGAGCTGGTCGATGCGCCGTTCCACGGGCACATTCATGGCGGCGAGCGTTCCCTTGCCGGCCACACCGTCCACCGTCAGTCCGTGACGCCGCTGGAAATGCCGCACGGCGGCTTCCACCGCCGCGTCGAAATGAGGGGAGTCCGACATGTCACCGGACAGGTCACCGCTGGCCGCCAGCCGGCGCCGCAGTACCGTAACCCGCGGGTCCGTCATTCCCGGCCTCAGCGACGGACCCGCCGGTACGCTCTGCCAGCCGCCCTGCGCCGCGATACGGCGGTATTCCCGCAGCGCGGCTATGAGCCGTGCGTAGGCTGGCAGCGCCGGACGCATGGACCCGAGCAAGGCGTCGATGCCCCCCTCGTGGATCGCCTCGTCGAGTCGCCGCACCGCATCGAGGTAGTCGATCTGGCGTTGCATGTTCCAGTCCGGGTCCAGCGCCTCCGGGTCGACTTTGCCGAAGCCGAGATGATAGCCCAGTCGTACCAGGCTGTCGGTCAGCAACAGATCGAAGTCGGCGGCCAGCTCCGGTTGCGTGATGTCACCTCCCTCGGCCAGACGCTGCTGCAGTGCCACCAGCGCCGCCAGGTGATAATCAGCCGGCAGCAGACCTTCCTGATCGATGGTCCGGATGGCGGCGAGCAGTTCCTCGAT
>JAHKKL010000077.1 GCA_020027635.1 Gammaproteobacteria bacterium | reverse complement strand
AATTGTGGTTTCCATAGGTAAATCAGTGACATTCTCTCTTTCGGGGTATTCGAAGCCGATGGCTGACTCGATAGCATAGCGACTTCTGCCACAGAGGCTCATGTCCATCAGGTAGGGGTGTCCCCAGCCTCGTGATCGATAACTTAAGAGGCCCACTATGTCCAATGACTTCGACGCGGACTTTCCCAGCGGCGTAGCCTCCTTCGAGGCCAAGAATTTTTCCCAGGCAATGAAATTCCTCTACCCGCTGGCCGCCGCCGGCAACCCGGATGCGCAGCACCGTGTCGCCATCATGTGCCAGAACGGCCTCGGTGTGGTACGCAATGAGAAAATGGCCGAGCAGATGATGCGTGCCTCGGCAGAGCAGGGATATGCGCTGTCCCAGCACGGTCTTGGCTTCATGTATCTCGAAGGTGACTGTATCGGGCAGGACAGCGCCGAGGCCGTTAAATGGTTTCGCAGGGCGGCGGAGCAGGGACTCGCCGGGTCGCTGACAACTCTGGCGAGAATGTACGAGGAAGGTAATGGCGTGGAAAAGGATCCAGAGATGGCGAAGAAACTCTATGCCGAGGCAGGATTCGATATCTGATACCCGTCACCCCAGTTTTCTGCCGGGTCATATGCAATGGAATTGTCAGCGGAAGACGCGCTGCGGATCAATGTCCTGCTGGCAAGTTCCGTCAAGGCTGTCCGGATCGATGAATCCAGCATGACCCTGTATGCGCTCTCCGACAAAGGGGAGGCGCGGGTCAGACTGAATCCCAATTGCCGTGATGAGACGTACTTGCGTCGTGTGCGTGAAGCGTTGTCGAGCCATGTGCTGGGCTCACCGGGCGGCTATCCGGTCTATCTGAAACGCTGGACACGCATGGGCCAGACACGTAACGGAATTCTCGAGTCTCTGCTCCTGCTGGGCGAACCCGAGGCGGTGGTTGCGGTGGTTAACGCCCCGGGCATTACCAACGAGATCGCCAGAAGGGCATGGTGGGCGTCCCAGACAGCGGAGAATGCGCGGTGCATGCTCGGTCAGCAATCGGTCATCCAGGGGGATATGGGTCCGGTGCTCGCGGATTTCCTGGTCGAATTTCTCCCCTTCGAGACGGAAGCAAGGGACATGATTGCCACGGTTCGCCTGATCCTGCAATCCGGCCTGATCAGCGACGAGACCAGGATCGAGCTCTGGGGCAGGGGCAGGCACAAGAATGCCTATTATGTCGGCTTCCTGCAGGCCGTACCCGATGGACTCCCCGGAGGAATGGGGCCGCATCCATTATGGGTCGGGGTCTGCGAAAAGCTCGAAGGGCTGAGGAAGACCGGGAATCCATTTGCGGTACAATTCTGCCGATTGCTCGGCAGGGAGGGACAGAGCTTCCTCGCCGCGGTGGAAAACGTACTCGACAAACCGGCCAATCAGGATGTCGTAGTCTCATTGCTGCAGGCGCTTGCCGCCTATTTTCACACCATCCGCAGGAACGATACCGAGCGTCAAACCATGGATGATATTCGCGCCGCCGCGGACGAGCTGCTGGTGAGCGGCTCCGTCCCTGGACACGCACTTGCTGAACTGCTATCCAGGGTGCCCGGGATGGAACGTGAGGTGCACGCCATGCTGGTATTGTCGATGGTGGATGAGCCGCTGGTGAATCCGATTTTCTCGCGCACCGATGCCATCGGCACCGTGATGCGCAGGAAGCTGAGTCCTGTGTCCGGGCCGCTGCAGCATTATATCGACAGGCTGAGGCAGCGGGGCGGAGACTAGGATGCCGGACACGCGAGAGGGAATGTTTCGTGGTTGAGGTGCGGATGTACTGTACCGCCATCTGTCCCTATTGTTTTCAGGCGGAACGGTTGCTGAAATCCAAGGGCGTCAAAATTCAAAAGATATTTATAGACACGATGGCTGATGGTTTCGGTGAACTGGCCAGACTGACGGGTCGGCGTACCGTACCCCAGATTTTTATCGGTGACCGGCATGTGGGTGGTTACGATGACCTGGCGGATCTGGAATTCTCGGGTGAACTGGATCCCCTGCTGATGACCCGGTAGCTTTCCGGGCTGCGTTTACACTTCATAGACACGCTGTTATGAACTATCTCCCTGTTTTTTTGAGACTGGAAGGTCGTCCCTGCCTGGTGGTGGGCGGTGGCAAGGTGGCGGCGCGCAAGGTCGCCATGCTGCTCAG
Organism: Gammaproteobacteria bacterium; assembly: GCA_020027635.1. Lineage (GTDB taxonomy): Bacteria > Pseudomonadota > Gammaproteobacteria > UBA9214 > UBA9214 > CAVQCA01. The sequence goes on along the minus strand of JAHKKL010000077.1, from coordinate 5,152 downwards.
AGCCGGCGCGAAGATTTCGGTCGTGGCGCCCGGCCTGTGTGATGAACTCGAGAAGTTGCGCGAGTCAGACCGGATACTGCATGCAGGCAGGGAATTCCGCGATGCTGATATCGACGGTATGGTGCTCGTGATTGCCGCAACCGACAACGAGACGGTCAACCGGCAGGTCTCGGTTGTCGCGGAAAGGCAGCGGATTCCCGTCAATGTCGTCGATACGCCGGCGTTGTGCAGTTTCATCGTTCCCTCGGTCGTTGACCGGTCGCCGGTGCAGGTGGCGGTGTCAACCGGCGGGGCATCGCCGGTGCTTGCCCGCCTGTTGCGCGCCCGTCTGGAAAGTTTCATCCCCTCGGCTTATGGCCGTCTTGCCGTTCTGGTCGATGAATTCAGGCACGAGGTAAAGCGGCGATTCTCCGATTCCAGGCAGCGCCGCTATTTCTGGGAGAACGTGCTGCAGGGACGGGTCGCCGAATTGCTGTTCGCGGGGCGCGAGCAAGAGGCGCGGGCGGCGCTGGAGGAGGCGATCGCGGATACCGACCAGACCTATGACACGACCGGGGAGGTGTATCTCGTCGGCGCCGGTCCGGGCGATCCGGACCTCATCACCTTCAGGGCGCTGCGACTCATGCAGCAGGCGGACGTGGTGGTTTATGACCGGCTGGTATCGCAGCCGATACTGGATCTGGTCAGGCGTGACGCGGAATTGATCTATGCCGGCAAGGAAAGGGATAACCATACCCTTTCACAGGAAAGCATCAATGAACTGCTCGTTCGCCTGGCCAGGGAGGGTAAACGCGTACTGCGGCTGAAAGGCGGGGATCCGTTCATCTTCGGTCGCGGCGGTGAGGAAATCGAAACGCTTGCGGAGCAGGGCATACCCTTTCAGGTGGTACCCGGCATCACCGCCGCTTCGGGCTGCGCGTCCTATGCCGGTATTCCTCTGACGCATCGCGATTACGCCCAGTCGTGCGTCTTTGTAACCGGTCATCTGAAAGATGGCAGCGTCAATCTTGACTGGGAAAGACTCGCCAAACCATCCCAGACCATCGTTTTTTACATGGGCCTGCACAGTATAGAAATACTTTCGAGAGAACTGGTTGCCCATGGATTGCCGCTTGATACACCCGCGGCATTGATTCAGCAGGGTACGACGCGAAATCAGCGGGTATTCGTCGAGACGCTTGCCACGCTTCCAACCCTGGTCGAGAGGGAAGAGATCAAGCCGCCGACGCTCATCATCGTGGGGGAGGTGGTGAGGTTGCGAGAGAAGTTAAAATGGTTTGACGGCGGTGATAATTGATCTTGGCAACGGGATCGATGCTGCGCAGGCCGCCGCATTCCGAATCGATGACTCGATGAACAACGCCTCCTCGAGGTAAACCACGGCGTTGCAGAAAATCCGATAGGTAGGGTGCGCCGTGCGCACCATTGATTGGTGCGCACGGCGCACCCTACTTAAGCCATAACCCCGGAAAATCGCCACGGAAACTCGCGGAAGACACGGAAATTATCCCTGTGGATTCCGTGTTTTTCCGTGGCCAGTGGTGCATTTCCTAGTCCCGGGGTTTGGTGAGCGGGGCGTCAGCCGCTGGTTCCGCGGCGCTACCGGCTTCCTCGTCGGGGGCCGTGGTGGACTCGCCGGCGCCGGTGGCATCCTCCGGCGCCGACTCGTCTGACCCGTAGGGCGTCACTCTGGCGATGACGCCGAAGCGGGGGTTGTCGAAATAATGCAATTCACCGCTGCGGATGCGCCGTGCCTCATCCAGCCGGTACAGAGTACCCGAGGACCTCAGCGCCAGGTCGATAGCCAGGTGCAGGTAGTGCTCGCGCAGCAGTGTGATCGAACCATCGAGTTCGTGGTGCGCGCTGCCCTGAACGGCATGCAGCAGGTAAGGGGCGGCGCTCTGCCTGTCATAGGCACTCTGGCGCCAGAGCCGGTGTGCCAGCACCTGATAGGCGCCGGAGCGCTGCAGTGCGCCCGCCACGTCGTTGAGCGCGAACTGGCTCTCCGGCAGTTCCTGCAGTCCCTGCTGGAGGGGAATACTGGCGAACCCGCCGGTGCTGCCGGCCGTGTCGGATGGCCACTGCTCGCCCTCATCGCGGGCGGCGAGATTGCGAAATACGATCACCTCGACGTCGTACTGGGCGGCTGATACGGCCTGCGCGCCGAGGCAGCACAGGGTGGCAACGACGCATAACAGCCCTGCAAGGGGTATGCACCGGCGGGCGGGTCTAGGCATTGCGTGTCGTCTGTTCATCCTGGGTCTCGTCGTGACGGGCCAGGGTGGAGAGCAGCTCCGCTACCCTGGCAAACCGTTTTTCCTCCTGCTCGAAATCACCGCTGAAGCGCAGCTTGTTCCCGCCCTCGAAGCGATAGCGTTCCGGCTGGCGCTGGAGCAACTCTACCAGTTTTTGAGTATCGATAGCGGCCTCGGGTCCGAAGAGGATGCGCCCCTCCTGCCGGCCGGCCTCGATTTTCGTGACGCCCATCGGTGCGGCGATCAGTTTCAGCTCCGTTACCCGGAACAGGTTCTTGACCGGTTCCGGCAGCAAGCCGAAACGGTCGATCAGTTCCACCTGCAGCTCGCGCAGCGCCTCGCCCGACTCGGCGCCGGCGATGCGCTTGTACATGACCAGCCGGGTATGGACGTCGGGAACGTAGTCATCGGGGATGAGGGCCGGCAGCAGCAGGTCGATTTCCGGACCCTGGTGCAGCGGTTTCTCCAGCTCCGGCCGGCGGCCTTCCTTCAGGGCCTTGACGGCGCGGGCGAGGAGGTCGGAGTACAGCGTGTAGCCGATCTCGTGGATCTGGCCGCTCTGCTCATCGCCCAGCAGTTCGCCGGCGCCGCGTATTTCCAGGTCATGCGTGGCCAGGGTGAAGCCGGCGCCGAGGTCTTCCATCGAAGCGATCGCCTCCAGCCGCTTGACGGCATCGGCCGTCATGGCCTTGCGCGGGGGCGTCAGCAGGTAGGCGTAGGCCCGGTGGTGCGAGCGCCCGACGCGCCCGCGCAGCTGGTGGAGCTGGGCCAGGCCGAGCTTGTCCGCGCGGTTCATGATGATGGTATTGGCCGTCGGTATGTCGATGCCGCTCTCGATGATGGTGCTGCATACCAGCAGGTTGAAGCGCCGGTGGTAGAAATCCAGCATGACGCGTTCCAGCTCGCGCTCGCGCATCTGGCCGTGAGCGACCCCGACGCTCGCCTCGGGAACGAGGCGAGCGATCTCCCCGGCGATGCGGTCGATCGACTCCACCTGGTTGTGCAGGAAATAGATCTGGCCGCCGCGCTTGATCTCGCGCAGGCAGGCCTCGCGGATGGCCGCATCGTTCCATTCGGAGATGAAGGTCTTGACGGCGAGGCGGTGAGCGGGCGGGGTGCTGATAATGGACAGGTCGCGCAGTCCGGATAGCGACATGTTCAGGGTGCGGGGAATCGGGGTTGCCGTCAGCGTGAGGATATCGACCTCGGCGCGCAGTTTTTTCAGCCGTTCCTTCTGAGTGACCCCGAAGCGGTGCTCCTCGTCGATGATCAGCAATCCGAGACGCTTGAACTTGACCTGCTCCTGCAGCAGTTTGTGCGTGCCGATGACGAGGTCGACCGTTCCGTCCGCGAGGCCGGCCATGATCGCCTCCTGCTGACTGCCGGTCCGGAAGCGCGACAGAACCTCGATGCGCACCGGCCAGTCGGAGAACCGGTCGCGGAAATTCTGATAGTGCTGCTGCGCGAGCAGCGTGGTCGGGACCAGCACGGCCACCTGCCTGCCGTCCTGGATCGCCAGGAAAGCCGCCCGCATGGCGACCTCCGTCTTGCCGAAGCCGACGTCGCCGCACACCACCCGGTCCATCGGCAGCGGTGACTGCATGTCGCCGAGCACGCTGGTGATGGTGTTTTCCTGGTCGGGCGTCTCCTCGAACGGGAACGCGGCGGCAAACGCCGCGTATTCGTCCTGGGGTGGTGCATAGGCATGGCCCTGGTGGGCCGCCCGGCGCGCGTAGATGTCCAGCAACTCGACCGCCACGTCATGCACTCGCCGCGCGGCCTTCTGCCGGGCGCGTTGCCACTGGTCGCCGCCGAGCCGGTGCAGCGGAGCGTGTTCGGGCGCCGCGCCGGTATAACGGCTGACCAGCTGCAGGGAGGCGACCGGAACGTAGAGCTTGTCTCCGCCGTCGTATTCGATGCAGAGATACTCGGCCGGGATGGCGTTGACGGTCAGCGTCTCCAGCCCGCGGTAGCGTCCGACGCCGTGATTTTCGTGCACCACCGGCGCGCCGAGATTGAGGTCGGTGAGGTCCCGGATGATCGCGGCGGGATCGCGCTCCGGCTTGCGCCGGCGCGTCTGCCGGGCGCGGTCGCCGAACAGGCTGGTCTCCGTGATGACGGCGATGGCCGGGGCATCCATCACCAGGCCCTGTTCCAGCGGGGCAACCGTCAGGCACACGGGATCGGTTGCAGCCATGAATTCCGCCCACGATCTGACCACGGCCGGCCGGATCGCGAAACCCTGCAACTGGTCGAGCAATGTTTCACGCCGGCCGCTCGATTCCGCCGTCAGCAGGATGCGCCCCGGGAATCCGGCGACGAAGGTCTGCAGCGCGCCGGCGGGCGCCTCGTGGCGCGGCCGGATTTTCAGATCACCGAGCGGGTGCGTGGCGTAAGGGATGCACTCGTCCGGCAGCCCGGTCGCGCCGGAAGCGAGCACCCGGATCAGCGGATGCCGGCCCTGGTACTCCCGCAGTTCCGCCGCGTCGAGATACAGCCGGTTCGGGGGCAGGATCGGCCGTTCCCGGTCATGCCGGCGCGATTCATGGCGTTCCGCGACCTGCCTCCGGAAGTCCTCGCCGGCCGCCTCGGTGGCATCCAGGAAGGCGAGGCAGGCGTCGCCGGGGAGGTAGTCGAACAGCGTCTGCGTTTCCTCGAAGAACAGCGGCAGATAATATTCGATACCGCCCGGAGTGATGCCCTGGCTGACATCGCGGTAGATGGGGCAATCCTGCGGGTTGCCCTCGAAGTTCGCGCGAAAACGCTGGCGAAAACCCCGGATGGCCTCCTCGTCAAGGGGAAATTCCCTGGCCGGCAGCAGGTTGACGGCGTCCTGCTCCGCCAGGGATCGCTGGGTTTCCGGGTCGAAGGTCCTGATGGAATCGATCTCCGCGTCG
>JAHKKL010000390.1 GCA_020027635.1 Gammaproteobacteria bacterium | reverse complement strand
GACACGCTGCTTGCCGGGGTGCGGCAGTCCCGCGATGACTTGCAGCAGACCGGTGTCGGTGTGTCCGCCGGCTTCGAAGCGTTTGACGACCGCATCGCCGCGCACAAGGTCGAAATCGGCCGCTTGCAGGCACGTACAGCCCGGACGCGTCTGGCGCAGGGGAACGAAATTGAGCGGCTGTCCATCAGCGAACTCGAACGTCAGAAGAAGCGCCTGGATGCCTACCTGGTACAGGCGCGCTTCGCGCTCGCGCAAACCTATGACAGCGCCCTGAACACGCGCCCGGCGGCGGATACCGGGGCAGGGCGATGAACCCGATGCGACTCTCCGTCTTGTTGCCTGTCTTGCTGCTATGCGGCTGTTCCTTCCTGTGCACCGACGATCCGCCCACCATCGCGAGCCTTGGCCAGCACCCGCTGGAATTGCAGGACACGCCGATCGATGCCAGCGAGTCAAGGGCGATACAGGCCTACCAGGGTTTTCTCGACACCGGTGCCGACTCCGTGGAGCGGCCGGAGGCCATGCGCCGCCTCGCGGATCTCAAGCTGGCAGCCGAGGAACTGCCGCGGGCAGGAGAGGCGGAAGCGGCCGCCGGTAACCCGGAGGTCCTCTATCCGGAACAGCTTGCCGATTCCATCCGGCTCTACGAGGACATACTCGCACACTATCCCGATCGTTCTGACAATGACTTGGTGTTGTACCAGCTGGCGCGCGCCTACGAACGCAGCGGTCAGCCGCAACGCTCCCTGGATGCCCTGGGGCAGCTGATCGCCCGCTATCCCCAAAGCGACCACCTGCAGGAAGCGCAATTCCGCCGCGGCGAGATTCTCTTCGTCCGCAAGGACTACCAGAAGGCCGGACAGGCCTACCGGGCGGTGGTTGCCTACGGCAGGACCAGCCCGTTCCACCAGCAGTCGCTCTACAAGCTCGGCTGGTGCGACTTCAAACAGAGCCGGTTTGACGAGGGTCTGGATGCCTTCATCGCGCTGCTGGACGTGCAGCTGCAAGACACGTCCCCCGGCGAAGCGCGGTTTTCCGGCCTGAGCCGCGCAGAGCGTGAACTGTTGGATGACACCCTGCGGGTGGTCAGCCTGAGTTTTTCCTACCAGGACGGGCCGCAGTCGGTCGCCGATTATTTTTCCCGCCACGGCAGCCGGCATTACGAGGATGTGGTGTACGACAGCCTGGGACAATGGTATCTGCAGAAGGAACGTTACACGGATGCCGCGCTGACGTTCCGGGCCTTCGTGGAGCACAACCCCGACCACCGCCAGGCGCCAATATTCCAGATGCGCGTGATCGATACCTACGAGAAGGGCGGCTTCCCGACCCTGGTCCTGCAAGGCAAGCAGGAATTCGTCGACCGCTATAACCTGCAAGCAGGCTACTGGCGGCATTACCGGCCACAAGAGGCGGAACAAGTCGTCGCTTACCTCAAGACGACGATGATCGATCTGTCACGTTACTATCACGCACAGGCGCAGGCCAGCCGCAAGCCGGATGATTACACGCAGGCGGCGCGCTGGTATCGCAGCTACCTGGCCTCGTTCTCCGACTCAAGGGAGGCGCCGCAGATGAATTTCCTGCTGGCGGAACTGTTGTTCGAGTCCGGCGAGCTGCGCCTCGCCACACGCGAATATGTGCATACCGCCTACGACTACGGGGCCCATGACAAGGCCGCCGATGCGGGTTATGCCGCCGTGCTGGCCTACGCGCGCGTGGAGCAGCAGCCGGATGACGCGCAGCGGCAAGCGTGGCATCAGGAGTCGATCGAGAACGCCCTGCGATTTGCCACTACGTTTCCCGCGCACCCGCAGGCGATGGCGGTGCTGACCCGGGCCGGCGAGAACCTGCTCTCGGCCGGCGACCGCGAACGGGCCGCGCAGGTCGCGCAGCGTGTCATCGACGGCAACGGTTCCACGCCGGCGCAGCAGCGCGTGGCCTGGACCGTGCTGGCGCAGGCCCGCTTCGACCTCGAAGATTATCTGCAGGCCGAGCGCGCCTACCAGGAAGTCCTCCGGCTGACGCCGCAGCAGTCAAATGACTACCGGGATATCAGCGAGCGACTTGCCGCTTCGATCTATAAGCAGGGAGAAGCGGCGCGCGCACGGGGCGAGACCGCGCAGGCGGTCGATCACTTCCTGCGCGTGCAGGCGATCACGCCGGCTGCGAGCATTGCGGCCACGGCTGAATACGACGCCGCGGCGGGTTTGATGTCGCTCAAGGACTGGAAGCGCGCCGCCGGTGTGCTGGAGCGCTTCCGGGCCCGCTACCCGAATGATTCCCGCCAGGCCGAGGTCACCCGCCGGCTGGCGGCGGTCTACCAGGCCGAGGCGCAGCCGCTGCAGGCAGCGGCTGAATTCGAGCGCATTGGACGTGGTGAAGGCGAATCGAAACTGCGTCGCGAGGCGTTATGGCAGGCCGCCGAACTGTATGCGCAGACGCAGCGGCCGGAACAGGCGCTCGCCGTCGACCTCTACTATGTCGAACAGTTTGCCGAACCGCCCGAGGCCGCGATCGAGGCGCGTCACCGGATCGCGGAGCATTATCGCAGTCGCAGTGACACCATGCGATACCGCCAGTGGCTGGAGGAGATCATCGCGGCGGACCGGCAGGCGGGAGCGGGGCGCACCGAACGGACACGGTTCCTGGCGGCGCAGGCGGCGTTCGCACTGGCGGAGTTCTCGTTTGACCAGTATCAGGCCGTGACGCTGGATCT
>JAHKKL010000389.1 GCA_020027635.1 Gammaproteobacteria bacterium | reverse complement strand
CGGCACGCGGGTCTGCGCCCGCAGGATGCGTTTCCAGTGGCCCTCGATGAAGAACGGCTGTTCGTGCACCAGCGGATAGCGGGGCGCCATCACCAGACAGTGCTCGGCCTGCAGGGCCGTGACCAGGGTTTCGACGGGCAAACCGCCCCGCTCCTCGTCGTAATGGATGATGTACTCGAAATAGGTCCGCTCGATATGCGCCGGCGCGCGGAAAGTATGGAAGCAGCCCAGCGCCTCCAGCGCCTCGGACAGGTATTCCAGATTGCCGTTGCGGACCCGGTTATGTTCCGCGAGGTGCTTGTACTGCACGCGCGCCACCGCCGCGCTGAGCGGAGCCATGCGCGTCTTGATGCCGAAGCTGGTGGCCGCGAACCGCTGCTGCGGCGTCTCCAGTTGCATGATGCGCGCGATATCGCCGAGACAGATCGCGCGTTCGTGGTAATCCTCGTCGTCGGTGAGGAAGATGCCTCCCTCGCCGGCCGGAGCGAGCTTGTCGTTCTGCAGGCTAAACACCGAGATGTCCCCCAGTGAACCGCAGGGGCGTCCGCGCCAGCGGGCACCATGAGTATGGGAGGCGTCTTCGATGATTTTCAGATTATGGCGCTGCGCCAGCGCGAAAATCTCCGTCATCTTAGACGGCATCCCCCACAGGTGAACCACCACCATGGCGCGCGTGCGCTCCGTGATCTTGCGTTCCATGTCCGCCGGATCGATGCCCAGGCGTTCCTCCTCGCTCTCGCAGAACACGGGAACCAGGCCGACCCAGAGCATGGGCAGGACCGAGGCCCACCAGGTCGCGCTGGGAACCAGCACCTCGTCGCCCGGGTTCAGGTCCAGCGCGAAGAAGGCGGCCAGCAGCCCGGCGGTGCCGTTGTTGTGCGCCAGGGCATGGCGCCGGCCCGTGAGCGCACGGTAGTCGTCCTCCAGTTCCCGCACCACGGAATGAAAACTCAGGTTGCCGTCGCGCATGACGCGCAGCACCGCCTGTTCGTCTTCCTCGCCAAGCAGCGGCCAGTGATTCGCCGCGGCGTGGTCGGCCGTGACGAGGGGTGTGCCGCCGAGGATGGCCGGCAGATTCTTGCTGGTCTTCGACATGGGTATCTCCTGGTTGATGCCCGACGTGCCGGAAAAGCGCACGCAACTGAGTCTTCGGCTACACGGCCTCGCCCAGCAGCTTATCAAAGCGGACGGCCACGGTCTCGTCATAACGCGCCACCGCCTCTCCCGCCGCCGCTGGATCACCGTCGTACAATTCCCGGGCCGCGACGAGGAGGGCATCCCGGTTTTCGCCGTTACGGCCCAGGCCCTCGCGCGGCAGCCACTGCGCGATATTCGTGCGGCGGCGCAGGTAGTCTTCGAGGGTGCAGCAGAACTCCCGCTCGCGGCACCAGCGCGGCGAGGCGACCGGTTGGTCGAGGCCGGGAAAGGAGCACGGCGCGGCGGCGGGTGTTTCCGTGTCAAGCGCGGACGGGGGCAGCGACGGCGGAACGCGGTGCCGGATCATCCGGCCGATCTTGCCGGCGAGTTCTCGGGAGCCGGTCAGTTTGCCGCCATAGGCCGTGATCCAGGGCAGATCCCTTTCGGGATGAACGATGCTGCGTCGCGACAGCTCCAGCGGATAGCGCGTGGCGACATAATCGCGGTCAACGGCCAGGGCGCGGATACCGCAACGCAGTGAAACGATGTCTTCCGGACCGACTTTCCGGCGCAGGTGACGGTTCGCCGTTTCCAGCAGAAAGCGGATGTCCGCGGGCTGCGGCGTCAGGCCCTCCCCGATCTCCTCGATGGCGGTCTCGGTCGGCCCCCACAGCGCCACCGGACCCCAGGGGACATAGGTCATGACGTCGTCATGGGCCCCCATGTCGAAGATCAGCGGCGAACGGTGTTCCTCGGCCCGCGCCAGCCCGAGATACACTCCCTTGCTCAGAGCATGGCGATACGGTGTTTCGATGCCTTGCTGCCGGTTAAGCGCATCCGCCCAGACACCGGCGCAATTAACGATCAGCCGCGCGCGCGCGCCGGTCGTGACGCCCCGCAGCCGGTCGCGCAGCACCAGGTGCCATACCCCGTCGGAACGAGCGTAGTCGCAGCTCTCGACCTCGCAGTAGTTGACGGCGGCCCGCCCGGGTGGCTGGTGAGGGGTCAGCCAATGCAGTACGAAGCGGGCGTCGGATGACCTGAGCAGGGCCTCTTCGTAGCAGAAGGCCCCCCGGTGGACGTGCTGGCTGACCAGCGCGGCCTCGGCGTAGTCCCGCCGGTACCACGGCAGGCGCCGGCGACCGGCGCCGAGCAGCCAGTAAAGTCCGAGTCCCGCCCCGATGAACAGCGACGGCAGACCGCCCTTGAGCGGGGGGATATAGTGAAACGCGGCAGGTGCGGTCCAGCTGCCCAGTTCCTCGAGCATCCGGTCACGCGATCGCGACAGCCGGAACACGGTCAGCACGTCGCCGGCACGCAGATACAGCAGCCCGCCCCACACCATCATGCCGGAGGACTGGCTCGTGCCCGAGGCAAAATCGCCCTTGTCGAGCAGCAGGGTGCGCCAGCCATGGCGGCACAGTTCACCGTACAGGGAGGCGCCCGTGATGCCACCGCCGAGGATCAGCACATCGAATACTTCTTCTCCGGCATGCTGCCAGTGTACTGAACGCATCTGTCAGGCACTCTCTTCTTCGCCAGGCGGCTGCCGTGTGAGCCCCCATCACCGATTCGGCGGGAAGGAT
>JAHKKL010000076.1 GCA_020027635.1 Gammaproteobacteria bacterium | reverse complement strand
CTGATCATGGTGTTCGGCGCCATCATGCCGGGCATGGTGGGTCTCGCCAACTGGCTGATCCCGATGATGATCGGCGCGCCCGACATGGCCCTGCCGCGCATGAACAACTGGAGCTTCTGGATCCTGCCGTTCGCCGGCACCCTGCTGCTCAGCACCCTGTTCATGGAGGGCGGCGGCCCGGCCTTCGGCTGGACTTTCTATGCTCCGCTGTCCACCACCTTCGCGCCGGACAGCACCGATTTCTTCATCTTCTCGGTGCACATGCTGGGCTTCTCCTCCATCATGGGCGCCATCAACATCATCGCCACGGTGCTCAACATGCGCGCCCCGGGCATGACCCTGATGAAAATGCCGCTGTTCGTCTGGACCTGGTTCATCACCGCCTTCCTGCTGATTGCCGTGATGCCGGTGCTCGCCGGCGCGGTGACCATGATGCTGACCGACCGCCACTTCGGCACCAGCTTCTTCAGCGCCGCCGGCGGCGGCGATCCGGTGCTGTTCCAGCACGTGTTCTGGTTCTTCGGCCATCCCGAGGTCTACATCATGATCCTGCCGGCCTTCGGCGTGGTCTCGCAGATCATCCCGACCTTCGCCCGCAAGAAGCTCTTCGGCTACAGTTCCATGGTGTACGCGACGGCTTCCATCGCCTTCCTGTCGTTCATCGTCTGGGCGCACCACATGTTCACCACCGGCATGCCGGTCGCCGGCGAGCTGTACTTCATGTACGCCACCACCATGATCGCGGTGCCGACCGCGGTGAAGGTGTTCAACTGGACCGCCACCATGTGGCGCGGCTCCATGACCTTCGAAACGCCGATGCTGTGGGCGATCGCCTTCGTGTTCCTGTTTACCATCGGTGGCTTCACCGGCCTGATGATGGGCGTGGCCCCGGCCGACATGCAGTACCACGACACCTACTTCATCGTGGCCCACTTCCACTACGTGCTGGTGACCGGCGCGCTGTTCGCCATCATCGCCGCCGCGTACTACTGGCTGCCCAAGTGGACCGGGCACATGTACGACGAGCGCCTCGGCAAGATCCACTTCTGGTGGTCGGCGATTTCCGTCAACGTGCTGTTCTTCCCGCAGCACTTCCTGGGGCTCGCCGGCATGCCGCGCCGCATCCCGGACTACGCGCTGCAGTTCGCCGACTGGAACATGGTTTCCAGTCTCGGCGGTTTTGCCTTCGGTCTGGCCCAGCTCTTCTTCCTGTACATCGTCATCAGGACCATCCGCGGCGGCAAGCCGGCCACCGCCCAGGTCTGGGAGGGTGCGGAAGGACTGGAATGGACGCTCCCCTCGCCGGCGCCGTATCACACGTTTGAAACGGCACCCGAGGTCAAGTAGCCGTTTCCCGCACCGGGTTGCGCCGTCGCGCAACCCGGAGGGATGGACGCCATGATGACAAAGACACTTGAACAAACGCGACACGGTACGACCCGCAAGGTTCTGGTCGTTGTTGCCCTGTTTGCGACCGCGATCGCGTTTTACGTCGCCAGCTTTCTGATCGGCCACTGACGATGGACGACTCCCAGCGCTCGCACGCCAACCGACGCGTCGTCACCCGTCTGACCGTGGTGGTTCTGGCCATGTTCGGCTTCGGGTTTGCCCTGGTGCCGCTGTATGACGTGTTCTGCCAGGTGACCGGTCTCAACGGCAAGACCGGGCGCATCGAACTGGAGAAGGCGCTCAGCGAGAAAGTGGACACCGATCGCACGGTCACGGTGGAATTCCTGGCCACGGTCAACAGCGAACTGCCGTGGGAATTCCGGCCGGTCGTCAAGAAAGTCAGGGTGCATCCCGGCGCGGTGACCGAGGTCAAGTACTACGCCAGGAATCTGACCGAAAATTCCGTTACCGGACAGGCGGTGCCGAGCCTCGCCCCGGGACAGGCGGCGAGGTATTTCAACAAGACGGAATGTTTCTGTTTCACCCAGCAAACGCTGGGGCCCCGTGAAGCCAGGGATATGCCGCTGCGTTTCGTGGTGGATCCGGATCTGCCCGCCGAGATCAAGACGCTATCCTTGTCCTATACCTTCTATCAGGCAGGGAACATCGCCGCCGGGACTAACAAGCAGGCCGGCGTCCTCGAGGAGTTGCATGATGCGGCTCCGGGGACCAATCAGGGATCACGGCTGTAACAGCGATAACGAATCAACTAACCATTTGCATAGAGAGAGGGAATAACCAATGACAGCATCCAAAGGGGGTTACTACCTGCCGCAGCCAAGCTACTGGCCGATCGTGGGCTCAGTGGGGCTGTTTCTCACCCTGGGAGGGTTCGCGCATTTTCTTCATAAAGGCTCCCCCATGGTCATGATGGCCGGCGCGGTGATCCTGCTGATCATGGTCTTCGGCTGGTTCGGCACGGTTATCCGGGAAAGCCAGGGTGGCAAGTACAACGACCAGGTCGACATGTCCTTCCGCATGGGCATGGGCTGGTTCATTTTCTCGGAAGTCATGTTCTTCGCCGCCTTCTTCGGCGCGCTGTTCTATGTCCGCATGTACGCCGTGCCGTGGCTCGGTGGGGGCGGCAACAAGGGCATGACACCCGAACTGCTCTGGCACGGCTTCGAGGCGATGTGGCCGACCAACGGCCCGGGGGATGTCGGCGGGAAGTTCGAGCCCATGGAGGCTTGGGGCATTCCGGCCATCAACACCCTGATCCTGCTCTCCAGCGGCGTGACCGTGACGCTCGCGCACTGGGCGCTGAAAAAGAGTCAGCGCGGCGCGCTGATCCTGTGGCTCGCGGCCACGGTGGCACTGGGCGTGCTGTTCCTGTTCCTGCAGGTCCATGAATACGGGGAGGCGTACAGCCACCTCAACCTGAAGCTGAGCACCGGCATTTACGGTACCACCTTCTTCATGTTGACCGGTTTCCACGGCTTGCACGTCACGCTGGGCGCTACCATGCTGCTGGTGATTCTGCTGCGCAGCATCAAGGGTCACTTCACGCCGGATCACCACTTCGCCTTCGAGGCGGTGGCCTGGTACTGGCACTTCGTGGACGTGGTCTGGCTGGGCCTGTTCGTATTCGTTTACTGGCTGGTCTGACGGGTCATCGCACGCAGAATAGGGGGGCGCCACGCTCGCGGCGCCCCTTTTCGTTTTTGCCTGCAGGGACGCAGGTACATCGCGAAGCACAGGGATGCGCGTGAGCGATGGGCCTGCAGGGATGGCCGTTCTCGCACATCCTTGTGCTTCACGGCACTCGGACATCCTGTCCATCGCGCGTGAGCGATGAGCCTAACCCGTATGTATCCCGTGGGGCTGCAGCAGGCCCGTCAGGTAGCCGAGCATCAGCAGCATGAACAGCAGGACGGACAGGCTGATGCGGACGGTGAGTGCCCGTACGGTTCGGTCGGATGAACCCTTGTCTTTCATCAGATAGAACAGCCCGCTGCCGAGGCTGCCAAGGATGGCGAGCAGGAACAGGATGACGATGATCTTGGTCAGCATGGTGATGGAACGTACAGTCGGAATGTGGCAAGCAGTATAGCAAAACACGGACTTGAAGATGCGCATTGGTCCCTTTGATTTCCGTCCCTCGCTATGGCCGAGTCTGGCTACGCTGGTGCTGCTGCCGGTCCTGATCGGCCTGGGCCAGTGGCAGCTCGAGCGTGCGGTCTGGAAACAGGCGCTGGTGGATGCCCATGCCGCGCGCATCGGGGAGCCCGCCCAGCCGCTGAGGAGCCTGCTGGCGTCCTCCGCCTCCGCTGCCGAGCTGGAATACCGGCAGGTGACGGTGCAGGGGGTTTACGATCTGGATCACCAGCTCTTGCTGGACAATCAGATCCACCAGGGCGCCGCCGGCTATCACGTCCTCACCCCGCTGCGCCTCAACGGCGCGGGATCCGGCGATGCCTGGGTGCTGGTCAATCGCGGCTGGGTTCCGCTGGGAGACAGCCGGACGCAGTTGCCGGCGGTGACGGGACCCGCGGGTCCCGTCACCGTGCGGGCGATGATCCGGCTGCCGCCGGAAAAGGCGTTCCGGCTGGAGGCGGTGGAGGAGGCCGGCTCGAGCTGGCCGCGGGTGATCCAGCAACTCGAGATCGGACCGATCGGGCAGCGCCTCGGTCATCCGCTGCTGCCGTTGGCGCTGCTGCTGGACCCGAAGGAACCCGAGGGTTTTGTCCGTGACTGGAAGCCGGTTTACGGCATCACCCCGGACAAGCATCGCGCCTATGCCGCGCAGTGGTTCACGCTGGCGCTGGTGCTGCTGCTGATCTATGTCGGCGTCAACACGCATCGAGCTCACTCAGAACATGAGTAGCCATTGCACCCGGTTAATGGGTCAGAGGAGCAGGAGGGGACAGACGGGACTCGCCGTAATTCCGTCCCTGGAGGCTCGACGGCTGCAGTCGCTGCGGGCATCCTGCCCTCACGCGACACTTGCACATCCGTGTGCATCGTCCCTGCGGCCGACGGTCACGACAGGACTCACCCTGCATGAGGCGTGGTCACTGCGTATTCTTAAGTAACAAGCTAGCTGGGGAATTCGAGAGCGAACGGTAATGAAACAAGCAAGTCGCAAGAGGTATACAGGTGCGGGCCCGGTCTGCCGACGGCAACGGGGTTTCGTCAATTCCCGGCAGGCACTGGTGTTGCTGGCGCTGTTGTTTCTTGCGCCGGTGTTCGTGGCGTGGTTCATGCACATGAGCGCCGAACACGGCTGGCGGCCGGGCGGCACGACCAACAAGGGTACCCTGATACAGCCGCCGCGGCCGCTGACCCTACCGGCCGGTCTGATCGGCGCCACGGGAGAGCCCTTCAGCCAGGATTTCCTCGGCGGCAAATGGACCCTGATTTATGTCGGCGACGCCGCCTGCGGGGGTGCGTGCCGCGAGAAGCTCTACCACATGCGCCAGGTGCGCCTGGCCCAGGGGGAGAATATGCTGCGCGTGCAGCGCCTGTTCCTCGCGACTGGCGCGCCAGAGCCGACCGGTTTGCCGCAGATCCTGGCGGAGTATCCGGATATGGCGGTGGCCGTGCTGTCGCCCGAGCAGGCCGCGGCGCTCGCTCCCGTGTTCAGCGTCGAGGGTATCCCCATGCAGGGCGCCGGCAACGTCTATCTGGTCGATCCACTGGGAAACCTCATGATGTACTATCGGCCTGACGCCGATCCACGCGGCATGATCCAGGATCTGCAACGACTGTTGAAGTACTCGCATACCGGCTGACAGGACGGATCATGGCTGTATCGGTCAATGAAAAAACGCCTGTCGACGGGCCGGACGCTTCGCTGCCGGGGCTCGTGAAAAGCTATCTCGGCCTGTGCAAGCTCAAGGTGGTCGCGCTGATTGTGTTCACGGCCATGGTCGGAATGTTCCTCGCCACCTCGCCGCCCGGCATGGTGCCGCTGGATGTGCTGCTGTTCGGCAATCTGGGCATCGGGCTGGCCGCCTCCGCGGCGGCGGCGATCAACCACGTGCTCGATTCGCGCGAAGACGCCCGCATGGCGCGCACCCGTCACCGTCCCCTGCCGCAGGGCGCAATCCGGCCGCGCGACGCCCTGCTGTTCGCGCTGCTGCTCGGCGTACTGTCCATGGTGATGCTCGTCACCCTGATCAATCCGTTGACTGCGCTGCTCACCTTCCTGTCGCTGGTCGGCTACGCCGTCGTCTATACCCTGTTCCTCAAGCGCGCCACGCCCCAGAACATCGTCATCGGCGGCGCCGCCGGGGCCGCCCCGCCGATCCTCGGCTGGACCGCGCTGACCGACTCGCTCGACCCGCATGCGCTGCTGCTGTTCCTGATCATCTTCGTCTGGACGCCGCCGCATTTCTGGGCGCTGGCGATCCACCGCCGCCACGAATACGCCAAGGTGGACATTCCGATGCTGCCGGTGACCCACGGCGTGCCGTTCACCCGCCTGCAGATCCTCCTTTACACGCTGCTGCTGCTGGCGGTCAGCGTGCTGCCGTTTGCCATGCACATGAGCGGCTATGTCTATCTCGCCGGCGCGCTGCTGCTCGGGGGGGGCTTTCTCTATTACGCGCTCCGCCTGATGCAGGGCAGGGACGAGCGGGTCGCGATGCAGACCTTCGGCTATTCCATCTGGTACCTGATGGCCCTCTTCGCCCTCCTGCTGGTGGATCACTACCTGCCGGAGCTGGGCAATGGGGTCGATTGATCGGATGTGCATCTCCCTATCGATCAATCGACCCCATTAATCGCCACCACCCCACGGGTGGTGTTGTCGATGGGCTTCAACGCAGCTGGTTTCCCAACGACGCTGCCATCCAAGTTATGGGGTCCTGACTGTTACCCGGGCGGGCCTGTCTCCCGCTGAGCACGCCAGCCTTCGCTGGACGCACAATAAATCTGTCCCGGTTTTGGGTTAAACTGACAGGGCGATGTAGAGATCACGCCATGGACACTGAACGATTGCAAGAGCGTATCGCTGATTATCTCAAGGCACTGCGGCAGCTCGAAAAGGCTGTCCGGGAGCCCAAGAACGAATTCATCCGCGATTCCGTCATTCAACGCTTCGAATTCACCTACGAACTGGCGTGGAAGATGCTCAAGTTGCGGCTGGAGGCCGATGCGGTAATCGCCAGGACGCCCAAGGAAACTCTGCAGGAGGCGCTCCAGGCCGGGTTTGTCGAGGATGGAAATGACTGGAGTGAACTGCAGCGGATGCGCAATCTCACCAGTCATGCCTACGATGAGGTCCTGGCCGAGAAGGTCTATGCCTATGTCGTGGCGGAAGGTATCGTTTTGTTCCAGCAACTGTCGCACAAGGCGGCAACGTGGCAGCACGGCCAATGATTTTCGGCCTGTCGGCCGACATTTTCGCGAGCTTCGCCGAAGTGTTCGCACGTTATCCCGCCATTGAGCGGGTGCTCATTTTTGGCTCGCGTGCCAGGGACACCGCCAAGCCCTGGTCGGATATCGATCTTGCGGTCGTTGCACCGGCCATGACCGATCAGGAATTCACCCGGCTTTGGAACGAACTGGACGATCTGCCCATCGTCTTCAAGCTGGATGTGCTGCATTTTGACCGATTGGAGCGGCTGGATCTCAAGGAGAAGATCCTGTCCCAGGGGCGGCGCTTTTACCCTGCGATCACGGTGAACAAGGGTTCAGAGTCGTTGAAATCGTGAAACAGACATGAAGTAGGGTCGAGGACTGGCGCGGTCAAGGGGTCACCCCTTAACCAGCCGGTGTCAGAGTCGTTGAAAAGAGCCAGTCCAGAGCGTCAAGGGGTCAGCATGATTTCAACGACTCTTACCCCTTGATCCTCTGACCCCTTGATCTGTGCTTGATCTGTGATCTGTGATCCTTACCGATCGCGCGCTTTTTTTGTTTGTTAACGTCTAGGTTGAGGCTGCTATTTTGCGCCGCGACCTTCT
>JAHKKL010000075.1 GCA_020027635.1 Gammaproteobacteria bacterium | reverse complement strand
TGATTGGGTCCAGCGAAGCATCCTGCTTCTCACTTCTCACTTCTCACTTCTCACTTCTCACTTCTCACTTCTCACTTCTCACTTCTCACTTCTCACTTCACTGCAACAAAGCGTTGATCAGTTTCAGATCCTCTTCCTCGAGGATGCCGGCGGCCTGTTTCAGACGCAGCATGTCCAGCAGATAGTCATAGCGGGAGCGGGCGTGGTCGCGTTTCGCGCTCAGCAGGTCGCGCTGGGTATCGAGCACATCGACGATGGTGCGGGTGCCCACATCGAAACCGGCCTCGGACGCTTCCACTGCCTTTTCGTTGGAGATCACCGCCTGTTTCAACGCCGTCACCTTGCCAATGCCGGTCATGACGCCGCGGTAATTGTCGCGTGCCTGGCGTTCGGTGGAGCGGAGTTGCTGTACCTGGTTCTCCTGGGCCTGGTTGAACTGATATTGCGACTGACGGGTGTTGGCACTGATCAGCCCGCCCTGGTAGAGGGGCAGTTTCATTTCCACTCCGATGGCGCTGTCATTGCGTTCCTGGCTGATGCCGAAGCCGCCGAAGTCGTTGTTGCGCCAGACGTAGTCGGCTGTCAGATCAACGGTCGGATAGTGACCGGAACGCTGGATTTCGATCTCCTGGCGGGCGGACTCGGTTGCCGCGCGCGCCGCCAGCAACAGCGGATTCTGGTCGGTCGCGATGGCGACCCATTTTTCTTCCACGGCGGGATCTGGCGGGTTCAGCGGGATCTCGGGCTGCAGGACTTCAAGCGTACCGGGAATGACACCCGTCACTTCCCGCAGGGCCTCCCGGGCATCGGCCAGCAGTTTCTCGGCGTTGATCTCGTCGCTGACGGCGATGTCGTAGCGAGCCTGCGCCTCGAGCACATCGGTGATGGCCGAGAGCCCCACGTCGAATCGCTGTGTGGCCTGGTCCAGGGTACGTGCGATGGCCTCTTTGTCTCCCTTGACGAACGCCAGATTGTCCTGTGCGCCGAGCACCAGAAAATACCGTGTCGCCACGCGCAGGACCAGATCCTGCTCCGCGGCGGTCAGCTGCGCCTTTGATTGGGCAACTACGCTGTCGGTTTGTTCGAGCTTCAGAAAACTCTCGCGCTGGTAGATGGCCTGGGTTAGCTGGGCGCCGAAGGTCTTGTTGGTGGCATAGCTGTTCTCAGGATCGCCGGACGCTGGCGAGCGGTTGTGATAGCGGTCTCGGGTGACGACGCCGGTCGTGCCGATATTGGGCAGCAGCGCCGCGCGGCTTTGCGGGATGACTTCCAGCGTGGACTGGTAAGACGCTTTCGCGGCCTGCAACTGGGGATCCGACTGCACGGCCAGCTGGTAGACCGAGAGCATGTCATCGGCAAGGCCGGACAGCGGTACGGCCAGGCACAGGAGAAGAAGCAGAATCCGCTTGCGGATCAGACGCATGGCTGTATATCCAGGTACGGTTTCAATAGGTGCTCAGCCGGGTATCCAGTTCGCGCGCCCAGGCATCGACGCCGCCATGCAGATTGATGACTCTGGAGAAGCCTCGGTTTTCGAGGTAATGGGCAACATGCCGGCTGCGTATGCCGTGGTGGCAGATGACGATGATTGCCTGCGCCGGGTCCAGGTTTTCAGCGGCCGCCGGGATATCACGCATCGGTATGAGCGTCGATCCCTCGAGGGAGACGATGCGGTATTCCCAGGGTTCCCTCACGTCCAGCAGCAGCGGTTTCTCCGTGCTGTTTTCGAGATAGGTCTTGCATTCGACTGGCGTCAGTTCGCGCATCACACGGTGCAAATGCGGCTAAAGGACAAACCGTTGCGGTTGCGCCGCATGCAGCAGCGGGGGCAGCGAGGTCTCGAACAGACTCTCCCGGGACCAGTTGTGCTCGTCAATCCGGGTGATGAGCAGCGCCTCCATCACCGGCGGCATGCCGGCAATGACGAACAGACGACCGCCGGCAGTCAGGTTGTGGTGGAATTGCCGGTGCAGTACCGGCAGGGATCCGGTCACGGCGATGACATCATACCGCGTATCGGTGCCGATGCCGTTGGCGGCGTCGCCTTCCTTGAGCGTGACATTGCGGTAGCCGTGCGCAGCCAGTTTTGCCGCGGCGGCCTCACGGAATTCCGTAAAGATATCGATACTGGTCACGTGATTGCCGAGCCTGGACAGGCAGGCCGTCAGATAGCCGCTGCCGGTGCCGATTTCCAGGACCGAATCGGTTGCCCGTACATCCAGCACCTGCAGCAGGCGTCCTTCCGTCTTGGGCGCCATCATGACCTGGTTGCGGCCCAGGGGGATATTGATGTCGGCGAAGGCTAGAGAACGGTATTTTTCCGGCACGAAATCTTCTCGGGGAGTCGTGCTCATCACATCCAGGACTCGCTGGTCGAGCACATCCCAGGGACGCACCTGCTGCTCGATCATGTTGTAGCGGGCCTGTTCGATATCTATCTGAGTCATATCAGTTTGTAGCACGGTTGCTGGGCAAGGCGGACAAGGGTACGAGGTTTGCCGCCGACTGGCAAGGACGGCAGGCGGGTTGGTGCTGCTATCATCAGTTAAAACAATGTCTTATGAAATTACGGGTTTATCGTCTTGCTTGCAATAGCCGGCGCCTTTCGCTACCGTGTAGCCTGCGTAGCTGGGGGTGCCCGAGTCGGGCTGAGACAGACCCTTCGAACCTGATCCGGCTGAACCCGGCGTAGGGAAGCTCAGGTACCTGCCGGCCGCGTACCCCTCATCAAGACAGGAAGGTACCATGAGCGCCATACCAGAAGACTTCATCAGGAAGACCGCCCGGCTTTCGGACGAAGTCACGCGTCCCTTTCCGAGTTCCCGGAAAATCCATGTGCAGGGATCGCGGCCGGATATCCGCGTGCCCATGCGACAGGTGGCACAGGCCGACACACCGGCCAGCTTCGGCAGCGAACAGAATCCGCCGATCACGCTATACGATACCTCCGGCCCCTATACCGATCCGGCTGCCAGTATCGACCTGATGCGGGGCCTGCCGGCGGTGCGCGGCGTCTGGATCGAGGAGCGTGGAGATACCGAGCAACTGCCGGGACCGAGTTCCGAGTTCGGACGGCACCGGCAATCCAGCCCGGAGCTCGCGCACCTGCGCTTCGGGCATATCCGCCCGCCGCGCCGCGCCAGGCCCGGCGTCAATGTCACGCAGATGCACTCCGCGCGGCGCGGTCTCATCACGCCCGAAATGGAATTCGTTGCCATCCGCGAGAGCCTGCGGCTCGACGAACTGCGGGACACGCCTTTGTACACCCAGCACCGGGGCGTCAGCTTCGGCGCCAGCCTTCCCGCGCGCGTGACTCCGGAATTCGTGCGCGACGAGGTCGCGCGCGGGCGCGCCATCATCCCGGCCAATATCAACCACCCGGAACTGGAGCCGATGATCATCGGCCGCAATTTCCTGGTCAAGGTGAACACCAATATCGGCAATTCGGCCGTGACCTCCTCCATCGAGGAGGAGGTGGAAAAAATGGTCTGGTCGGCCCGCTGGGGCGGCGACACGATCATGGATCTTTCCACCGGCAGGAACATCCACGAAACCCGCGAATGGATCCTGCGCAATTCCCCGGTGCCGGTCGGCACGGTGCCCATTTACCAGGCCCTGGAAAAGGTCGACGGCAGCGCGGAGGAACTCACCTGGGAGATCTTCCGTGACACGCTGATCGAGCAGGCGGAGCAGGGCGTGGACTACTTCACCATCCATGCCGGCGTGCGCCTGCGCTACGTGCCGCTCACCGCGAAGCGCGTGACCGGGATCGTCTCGCGCGGCGGTTCCATCATGGCGAAATGGTGCCTGGCGCATCATGAGGAAAGTTTCCTCTACACACATTTTGAGGATATCTGCGCCATCATGAAGGCCTACGACGTGTCGTTCTCGCTGGGTGACGGCCTGCGTCCGGGTTCGATCGCCGACGCCAATGACGCCGCGCAGTTCGCCGAGCTCGAGACCCTCGGGGAACTCACCCGCATCGCCTGGCGGCACGACGTGCAGGTGATGATCGAAGGGCCCGGCCACGTGCCCATGCAGCTCATCCGGGAGAACATGGAAAAGGAACTGGCCGACTGTCACGAGGCGCCGTTCTACACGCTGGGACCGTTGACCACCGACATCGCGCCCGGCTACGATCACATCACCTCGGCGATCGGCGCGGCCCAGATCGGCTGGTACGGCACCGCCATGCTGTGCTACGTCACGCCCAAGGAACACCTGGGGCTACCCGACAAGGACGACGTCAGGGAAGGCATCATCACCTACAAGATCGCGGCGCATGCGGCGGATCTGGCCAAGGGCCATCCCGGGGCGCAGGTGCGCGACAACGCACTGTCCAAGGCGCGCTTCGAGTTCCGCTGGGCCGACCAGTTCAATCTGGGCCTCGATCCCGACAAGGCGCGGGAGTTCCACGACGAGACTCTGCCCAAGGAGTCCGCCAAGGTGGCGCATTTCTGCTCCATGTGCGGCCCCCGGTTCTGTTCCATGAAGATCAGCCAGGATGTGCGTGACTATGCCGCACGCAAGGGCATCGGCGATCTCGGCGCGGCCCTGGAAAACGGTCTCTCGGACAAGGCCGGGGAATTCCGGAAGCAGGGCGCGGAAATCTACCGGAAAATCTAGGGAGGCTCTGATTAATCGAGATGTGCTTGTCATTGCGAGCGCAGCGCGGCAATCTCATCGGTCAGAATCGGCTGGTGAGAGATTGCTTCGTCACCTTGTTCCTCGCAATGACGACACATCAGAGCATCCGCTGATGCGGTTTACCCCTGGCGTATCGGCACACGATGCCGGGGCATGGGACGTTCTATCCTTCGAAGGACCTTTTCATGATTGACGTCAAGCAAAACTTCAGCGCGAGCATGCTGCTAAGGCTGATCGTACTCGCCCTGGTTGTTGTAGCCGGCATCCTCGCCAATATCGATTTCTTCAAGGATCTCTATTTCAGTCACCAGCTGACGTCGGCCGGTCTGGCCACCAACAGCGGCATTCTGACCCTGTTCTCTCTCGGGATGGTGAAAGTCGTGCTGTCGCTCTTGCGCTACATGCGTGAGGAGACCGCGCTCGCGAAGTTCGTCACCGCCATGGGCAGCGACAAGAATCCCCTCAAGGGGATCAGTCCGAGAAGTCTCATAGCCCAGCGCTACTCCATGATCGTGGCCATGAGCGAGAGAAACGCCCGCATCAACCAGAGCGCGCTGGCCGCCACTCTGGCGGCGGACGAGAGCACGCGCACCAGTTTCGCGAAGTACGTGAGCAACATCCTGATCCTCACCGGCGTGTTCGGCACGTGCGTCTCCCTGTCGATCGCCCTGGCGGGCGTCACCGATCTGCTCGATTCGGCGCAGGGCACCGGGAATATGGGGATGGTCATGCACGGGATGTCAACGGCGCTGTCCACCACCATTACGGCCATCGTGTCCTATCTCT
Organism: Gammaproteobacteria bacterium; assembly: GCA_020027635.1. GTDB lineage: Bacteria > Pseudomonadota > Gammaproteobacteria > UBA9214 > UBA9214 > CAVQCA01. The sequence goes on along the minus strand of JAHKKL010000075.1, from coordinate 1,939 downwards.
TCTTCGGTTACTTCTATCTGAAGATGAATGATGCCCAGGTGCATGTCCTGAGCACCATCGAGGAGGTGACCACGCTGTATATGCTGCCGAGATTCTCACGCGACAAGGACAGCATGCTGCACGAGGTCGCCGGTCTCGTCCATGGCCTGCGCCAGGCGGCCGAGGCCATGAAGGTCACCCAGCAGGATTACGCGGAAGCGGGCAACCGCCTGCACGAGGTGCTGACGACACTGGACCTGCGGGTGAACAACGTGGCCGATGATGTCGGGACAATCAAAAAACTGCTGCGTGACGGATTCCGTCTTCCCGCCGAGGTCGAGTGACCATGGACGAGGGCTTCATCGATCTGCGTGCGCATACCGAGACCGGTATCAGCCACGTCAGTTTCTGGCCCTCGTTCACCGATATCATGATGGTCGTGGTGGTTATCTTCATGATGGCCAGCACGGTGCTCATCCTGCGCAACATGGCACTGGTAAGGGATCTGCGTGCGACCATCGACGCGCAGCACAATGCCGAGGAAGCGGCGCGTTCGGCGACGGAAACCAGCGCGACCCTGGAGGAGCAGCTGGCCCAGACCCAGAATGAACTTTCCCAGCTGCGCATGCGCCTGATGCGCGCCAACGAGATCAACCAGGCCCGCACCGAGGAGTTCAACCGGCAGGAGCAGCGCCTGCTCGCCCTGGAGGCGGACAAGCAGCAGCTGACGGCCAGCCTGCAGCAGTCGCGGCTCGAGGCACAGCTGCATCAGGATCAGCTCGCCCAGACGCAGGCCGAATATGCGCAGTTGAACGAGACCCATACCACCCTGAAAAAGCGCCTCCAGGAGGTGCTCGAGCAGCTGTCACGGACCGAACAGAGCAACCAGGAGCAGGCCACCGAGCTGGCTGAATTCAGGCGGCGGCGCTCATTGAGCGAACAGCAGCTGGTGTCGCTGCAGGGTGAATTTGATGAACTCAGGAACAAGTACGACAAGCTGGTCCGGCCGGCGCGTTCCGCCGTCGGCAAACACGTCGTGTCGGTGCGCTATTTCAGGGAAGGCGAGAATGTCCAGATCAGGCTGAAGGAGTCGGAGGATGATGCGGATTACCAGACCATCACCCCGGACCAGCTGAATCAGCGACTGGCTAAACTCAAGGACACCTATGCCGGCAATCTCTACGTCAAGGTGATCATCCCGGAGAACAGCGGCCTTTCGTACAGCGAGGCGTGGAACTTCACCTACGATCTCCTCAAGAAGTACGATTACTACCACCAGGGTGAGCCCTGAGGCAGAACGGTAAACCGCCCGGCAGGTGCGCAAGGCAGTCCTGGGTCGAGACGCCGGTCATCATGGCGGAGGGCACAACCGGTATCCGCGGCATGACATCCTCTGCCGGTGATCTGGGGGGTGACCGCAGGGCAACTCCACCGGGCGCGCGCGGGGAGTCAACGCACAAGAAACGTGCGTGAAAATTACCTGGATTTCGTATGCCAGATTGGGTATTTTCGCCGCAGTTTACCGTAGCGGCGGCACTACCGCGTTGCAGAGGATGTTGCAACTTGGAACTCTACAAAGGATTTCCCATTCGTCGCGGTGTCCACATGACATCCGATAGCGTGGTCGATTTTCAGGTGGTTACGGGCCTGGAGGGGCTGAAGTCCCTGGAGGCCGGCTGGCGCGAACTCACCGGCGGACTGGCACGGAGAAGTTTCTACCACGAGTATGACTGGTTCAGGAGCCGGCTGGAGTGCCAGCCTGACATCCCCGCGGAGCCGATTTTTGTCCTGGCAAGCCTGCCTGACAAGACGCCGGTCGCCATCTTTCCACTGCAGCCTGCGAGGATCAGGAAGTGGGGGATGACGCTCAGCAGCCTGCAGATATTCTGGCCATGTGATATGGACGTCAATGACTTCATCATGGACAACAATCTGATCGACGCCGACGTGATTCATCTGC
>JAHKKL010000074.1 GCA_020027635.1 Gammaproteobacteria bacterium | reverse complement strand
ATGGGTATCCGGGATGCGGGCGTGGATCTCCTTGATCCGGTTGATGGCCAGGATGTCGCCGGTCGGCGGGCGGGTGAACTTGTAGGCGCCGTGGCTGGTGCCGATGGCGATCGCCAGCGCGTCCACCTTGGTGTCCTTGACGAACCTGGCGGCCTCTTCCGGATCGGTCAGCAACTGGTCATGGGAGAGTTTGCCTTCCGCGCCGGAACCGTCCTCTTCTCCGGCCATGCCGCTCTCGAGCGACCCCAGGCAGCCCAGCTCACCTTCGACGGACACGCCGCAGGCATGCGCCATATCCACGGCGCGCCGCGTGACCTCGACGTTGTACTCATAGCTCATCGGTGTCTTCATGTCTTCCCCGAGGGAGCCGTCCATCATCACCGAGCTGAACCCCAGCTGGATGGAACGCTGGCACACGGCCGGGGAGGCGCCGTGGTCCTGGTGCATGACGACCGGGATATGCGGCCATTGTTCGATCGCCGCCAGGATCAGGTGGCGCAGGAAGGGGGCGCCGGCGTACGAACGCGCGCCGGCGGAGGCCTGCACGATCACCGGGCTGTCGGTTTCATCCGCCGCCATCATGATGGCTTGCATCTGTTCCATGTTGTTGACGTTGTAGGCCGGCACACCGTAGCCATGCTCGGCGGCGTGGTCCAGCAACTGTCGTAATGATATCAGGGCCATTGTTCTCTCCTCTTGACTAACGGGTTAACCACCAACCAGGCGTGGCTGGATTGTTTACAGGCTGTATCAGCCCACTACACCAGGGAAATTCTGATTAATTCACACAGCGCCATCCCCGCGCAAGCGGGAATCCGAAAATACGACGGATTAATCAGAACCCCCACATTTATCGCAACAAATGATTTGTTACCGCACATCTACTGCTCGATGATCTCGTGCTCCCCGACGCGGATGATCTTCATGGCATTGGTGCCGCCATGCACTCCCATCAGGTCGCCCTTGGTAATGATGACCAGATCACCGTCGCGCACCGCCCCGCGCCTCATCAGTTCTTCAATCGCCTCCCGGTTGACCTGTACGTGGTCGGTACTGGTGACATCGAAGCTCACCGGGTAGACGCCACGATAGAGCGTGACCTTTCTGCGCGTTTCCACGTGGCGCGTCAGCGCGTAGATGGGTATGCCGGAACTGATGCGGGACATCCACAGCGGCGTCGCCCCGGATTCCGTCAGCGCCGCGATGGCCTTCACGCCGAGATGGTTGGCGGTATACATCGCTGCCTTGGCGATCGCCTCGTCGATGCGTTTGAAGCGGATGCCGGTACGGCGTTCCGATACCTGGAACAGGCGCTGGCGCTCCGCGCCGGCACAGATGCGATCCACGGCTTCGATCACCTTCGCCGGATACCTGCCGGTGGCGGTTTCCGCCGACAGCATGACCGCGTCGGTGCCGTCGATCACGGCATTGGCGACGTCGAACACCTCCGCGCGCGTCGGTATCGGGTTTTCAATCATGGACTGCATCATCTGGGTCGCGGTGACGACGACGCGATCCAGCGACCTGGCGATCTGGATGATGCGCTTCTGCACCGCCGGCAGTTCCGCATCACCAATTTCAACTCCCAGGTCGCCGCGTGCGATCATGACCACGTTCGAGGCCTTGATGATGTCCTCCAGCGCATCCAGCGCCTCGGCGCGTTCGATCTTGGCGACGATGCCCCCGTGACCGCCGGCGCTTTGCAGCAGCTCCCTGGCGAGGTGGATATCATCGGCCGTACGCGGAAAGGACACGGCGATATAGTCAGCGCCCATTTTGGCCGCCACCTCGATGTCCTCTCTGTCCTTGTCGGTGATCGCGGCCGCGGACAAACCCCCGCCCTGACGGTTGATGCCCTTGTTGTTGGAGAGCTCGCCGCCGACCACCACGCGGCACCTGACCTCCGGCCCGATCACATCCTCCACCCACAGCACCAGCCTGCCGTCATCAAGCAGCAGGGTGTCGCCGCGGGAGACGTCGCCCGGCAGGCCCTTGTAGCTCAGTCCGACGCGCTCGCGGGTGCCGGCCTGCGGATCCAGGCGCGCGTCGAGTATGAAATGTCCGCCCTTTTCCAGGACCACGCGGTCATCCCGGAAGCGATCGATACGTATCTTCGGCCCCTGCAGGTCGGCGAACACGCCGACCTGGTGCCCGTGGGCGCGCGCGCAGTTGCGCACGGCCTCGGCGCGTTTGACGTGGTCATCCGGATCCCCGTGGGAAAAGTTCAGTCTGACCACGTCCATGCCGGCCTGGATCATGTCATCCAGCACCCCCTTTTCATCCGTCGCCGGACCCAACGTGGCAACGATTTTCGTGCGCCTTGGCATATGAACCAGGGTCTAGTTACCCGGCGCGCGCTTCAAGCATGGCCACCGCAGGCAGCGTCTTGCCCTCCAGGAACTCGAGAAACGCCCCGCCAGCCGTGGAGATATATGAAATCTTGTCGTAAATGCCGTATTTCTGAATGGCGGCAATCGTGTCGCCCCCGCCGGCCAGGCTGAATCCCGGCGCATTGGCGATGGCCATGGAGACGGTCTTCGTGCCCGCGCCGAACTGGTCGAATTCGAACACACCGACAGGACCATTCCAGATGATGGTGCCCGCCTTGGCGATGATATCCGCAAGCTGCTGCGCGGACTTCGGCCCGATATCGAAAATCATGTCGTCGTCCTCGACATCAGCCGCATCCTTGAGCACCGCCGGTTCGTTTTCATCGAACTTCTTGCCGCAAACCACATCGACGGCGATGGGAATACTGGCACCGCGGGCGGCCATCTTCTTGATGAGAGCCTTGGCGGTGCCCACGAGATCAGCTTCGCAGAGTGACTTGCCGACATTCTTGCCGGTCGCCATCAGAAAGGTGTTGGCGATACCCCCACCAACGACCATCTGGTCGACTTTCTCGGACAGCGCCTCCAGCACCGTCAGCTTGGTGGAGACCTTGGAACCACCGACAATCGCGACCGTCGGGCGGGCGGGGTTGGCCAGCGCCTTGTTCAGCGCATCCAGTTCCTCCGCCAGTAGCAGGCCGGCGCAGGCAACCGGAGCATACTTGCCGGCGCCGTGGGTCGAAGCCTGGGCGCGGTGCGCGGTACCGAACGCGTCCATGACGTACACGTCACACAGGCTCGCATATTTTTTTGCCAGCGCTTCTTCGTCTTTCTTTTCACCCTTGTTGAAACGCACGTTTTCCAGCAGAACCACCTGTCCGTCAGCGACCTTCGGCGGGGTATCGAGATAATCCTTGACCAGCGGCACCTTCTTGCCCAGCTTGGCGGACATCGTGTCGGCAATCGGCTGCATGGAGTTTTCCTCGTCCACCACGCCCTCTTGCGGACGGCCGCGGTGAGACATGACCATGACCCTGGCACCGGCCTTCATGCAGTGTTCGATGGTTGGCATGGAGGCGGTAATACGGGCATCCGACGTTACCTTGCCGTCCTTGACGGGCACGTTAAGGTCGGCGCGAATCAGAACGCGCTTGCCGGCGAGATCAAGATCGGTAAGCTTGATGAAAGACATGGCAGACACTCCACTAATGTTCAAAGACTTTTGCTAAACGCCACGTTTACCAAAAGCCTCTGCGATCGACTGACAACACTGCAGGACGGGTTTATGCACCCCGGGCACACCAACCCGCCCTGCATGCCGCATAACCGGCTAGTTACCTGGATACATGCTGCACCATGCGCATCATGTTGCAGGTGTAGCCGTACTCGTTGTCATACCACGAGACCACCTTGATAAAGGTGCCGTCCAGCGCGATGCCGGCGCCCGCATCGAAGATGGAGGGAGTCCCGCGGCCGCGGAAATCGGTCGAAACAACCTTGTCTTCGGTATAAGCCAGAACACCCACCAGATCACCGGATTCAGAGGCCGCCTTCATCGCCGCGCAGATGGCGTCATAGCTTGCATCCTTGTTCAGTTCGACGGTCAGGTCGACCACGGACACGTCAGAAGTCGGTACGCGGAATGCCATACCGGTCAGCTTGCCGTTCAGCTCCGGCAGCACCTTGCCCACGGCCTTGGCGGCACCGGTGGAGGACGGGATGATGTTCTCGAGTATGCCGCGACCGCCGCGCCAGTCTTTCTGCGAAGGACCGTCAACGGTCTTTTGGGTGGCCGTTGCCGCATGCACGGTGGTCATCAGACCGCGCTTGATACCCCATTTGTCGTGCAGCACCTTGGCAACAGGCGCCAGGCAGTTGGTGGTGCAGGAAGCGGCCGAAATGATGGCCTGACCGGCATAGGACTTGTGGTTAACCCCGTAAACGAACATCGGCGTGGCGTCTTTGGATGGCGCGCTCTGGACAACCTTCTTGGCGCCCGCATCGATATGCTTCTGGCAGGTCTCTTGCGTCAGAAAGAAACCGGTGCATTCGATCACGAGATCGGCGCCAATGTCGCCCCACTTCAGATTCGCAGGATCACGCTCGGCAGTCAGACGGATCTTCTTGCCGTTTACAACCAGATTCTTACCTTCGACGGAAATGTCGCCGGGGAAGTTACCGTGAACCGAGTCGTACTGCAGCATGTAGGCCAGATAATCCGGCTCCAGCAGGTCATTGATACCGACGACCTCGATATCCTTGAAATCCTTTGCTATCGCACGGAACGCCATACGTCCGATGCGGCCGAAGCCATTGATACCGACTTTAATTGCCATGTTTATCTCTCCGTGTTTTTCCTAATTGTGAACTTGATAGACCGATAGGGTTGGGCGTGATTGCCTAGAGCAGTGACTCCACGGCCTTGACCACGTTCTCCGCGGTAATGCCGAAGTGCTTGTAGACCTGATCAGCGGGCGCGGACTCGCCGAAGGTGTCGATGCCGATGACCTTGCCGTTCAGCCCCACATACTTGCGCCAGTAATCGGTAACCCCCGCCTCCACGGCAACCCGCGCCGTCAGGGCCGCCGGTAGCACCGACTCCCGGTAGGACGCATCCTGGGCGTCGAACACATCGGTGGACGGCATGGAGACCACACGGACCCTGCGACCCTTCTCCGCGAGCGCCTTGGCGGCATCCATCGCCAGGCCGATCTCCGAGCCGGTGCCGATGATGACGGCTTCGGGCGTACCCTTGCAGTCGGACAGCACGTAGCCGCCGCGCCGGATGGCGGCAATCTGGTCGGCCGTGCGGTTCATGTGCTTTAAGTTCTGGCGCGAGAAGATCAGACAGCTCGGGCCGCCTGTGTGGTCGATGGCCGCCTTCCAGGCGACGGCCGATTCCACCGCGTCACAGGGCCGCCACACCGACATGCGCGGAATCATGCGCAGGGTCGCGGTCTGTTCGACCGCCTGGTGCGTCGGGCCGTCCTCGCCCAGACCGATGGAGTCGTGGGTATAGACGAAGATGCTGTGCGCCTTCATGAGCGCCGCCATGCGCAGGGCGTTGCGGGCATACTCGGAAAACATCAGGAAGGTGGCGCCGTAGGGAATGAAGCCGCCGTGCAGGGCGATGCCGTTGGTGATGGCGGACATGCCGAATTCACGCACGCCGTAATAGATGTAATTGCCGCCGTTGCCCTTGTTGATATCCTGCGACCCGGACCAGATGGTCAGGTTGGAACCGGCCAGGTCGGCGGAACCGCCCAGCAGTTCGGGTAGCACGGGGCCATAGCCGTTCAATGCGTTCTGCGAGGCCTTGCGCGAGGCGATGGTCTCGGCCTTCTTGTCGACCGCGGCGATAAACTCCGCCGCCTTGGTGTCCCAGTTCGCCGGCAGCTTGCCCGCCATGCGACGCTCGAATTCGGCCGCCTGCTCGGAATGGGCCTTCTTGTAGGCGGAAAAGCGCGTATTCCACTCCTGCTCGGCTTTGGCGCCTTTATTCCGGGCATTCCACCCCGCATAGATCTCCTCCGGCACCACGAAGGGGGGATGTGGCCAGCCGATGTTGTCGCGGGTGGCGGCGATCTCGTCATCCCCCAGCGGGGCGCCATGACAATCGTGCGTGCCGGCCAGGTTCGGCGCGCCGTAGCCGATCACGGTCTTGCAGCAGATCAGGCTGGGCTTGTCCGTGACCGAGCGCGCTTCCTCGATGGCCCGGCGGATCGATTCGGGGTCGTGCCCGTCCACATCGCGCACCACGTGCCAGCGGTACGCCTCGAAGCGTTTTGGGGTGTCGTCGGTGAACCAGCCTTCCACGTGGCCGTCGATCGAGATGCCGTTGTTATCCCAGAAGGCGATCAGCTTGCCGAGCTTCATGGTGCCGGCGAGCGAGCAGGCCTCATGCGAGATGCCTTCCATCAGGCAGCCGTCACCGAGGAAGACGTAGGTGTAGTGATCCACGATCTTGTGGCCGTCACGGTTGAACTGTGCCGCCAGGGTCTTCTCCGCCACGGCCATGCCGACGGCGTTGGTGATACCCTGGCCGAGCGGCCCGGTGGTAGTTTCCACACCGGGTGCATAACCGTATTCGGGATGACCCGGCGTCCTGGAATGCAACTGGCGGAACTGCTTGAGGTCCTCGATGTTCATGTCGTAGCCGGTCAGGTGCAGCAACGAATAGATCAGCATGGAACCGTGGCCGTTGGAGAGTATGAAACGATCGCGGTCGTACCACTTCGGGTTGGCCGGGTTGTGCTTGAGATAGTCGTTCCACAAGACCTCGGCGATGTCCGCCATACCCATCGGTGCACCGGGATGGCCGGATTTCGCCTTCTGCACGGCGTCCATACTGAGCGCCCGGATGGCATTGGCGAGTTCTCTGCGCTGGGCCATGATTTCCTCCTGTCCAGATTGAAAGCCTTGTTTACGCGCCACGAACTGCCTGTGGCGACAGTGAAAGTTGTTGCATTACCTCCGCGACCAGGATTCCCGGCACCACGCTTAAGTGGAAAAAAAAGCCCGGGCGCCATTCATGGCACCGGAGCGTTTGACCACGACGAAATTCGCGGGGTTTTTCCGGGAGCGCCGATTCGGCGGTCAACCTAGTGTTCATCCCGGCGCGACAAAGCGCGTTATTCTCACCTAGTTTGTCCTCTACAGCAATAGCAGCGAAGACCACTGCCACGGCGGTGAGAGGCCTGGACTTGTTACCCTATAACAATAACTTATGCCGAGATTGGCTCAGCCTTGGGACGCGACCTCGCGCCACTTGATGGAACAGCCGATCCCCGGAATCTGCTCCCCCGGTCCCTGCCCGGTTTCCGCCACCAGCCGCATGGCCTCAAACAATTCCCGGCGCGCATCCGCAGGCGCCGTTTCCTTGCGGCTGGTATCCAGACGGCCCCGGTATTGCAATTCCAGCCGGCTGTTATAGCCGAAGAAATCCGGGGTGCAGACCGCGCCATAAGCCCGGGCAACCGCCTGTGTTTCATCCAGCAGATAGGGGAACGGAAAGGCGAATTCGCGCGCGATGAGCCGCATGTTCTCGAAGCTGTCTTCAGGCTGCACCGCCGGATCGTTGGAC
>JAHKKL010000388.1 GCA_020027635.1 Gammaproteobacteria bacterium | reverse complement strand
GTCGGCAACATCTTTAAACCAACCCTGAACCGATAGAATCCGACCCGTGTCTGACAAGCCCAAAACATTCCAGGACCTGATTCTTGCACTGCAGAACTATTGGGGACGCCAGGGCTGCGCCCTGCTGCAGCCCTACGATATGGAAATGGGCGCCGGTACCTTTCACCCGGCGACTTTCCTGCGCGCGATAGGACCAGAGCCCTGGCGGGCCGCCTATGTCCAACCCTCGCGGCGGCCAACCGACGGTCGCTACGGCGAGAACCCGAACCGATTGCAACACTATTACCAGTACCAGGTAATCATGAAACCCTCGCCGCTCGACATCCAGGATCGCTATCTCCGCTCACTGATCGAGCTCGGCATCGATCCGCTGGTGCATGATATCCGCTTTGTCGAGGATAACTGGGAATCACCTACACTGGGTGCCTGGGGACTGGGCTGGGAGGTCTGGCTAAACGGCATGGAGGTCACGCAATTCACCTATTTCCAGCAGGTCGGCGGCCTGGAATGCAGGCCAGTCACCGGCGAAATCACCTATGGTCTTGAACGCATCGCCATGTACCTGCAAGAAGTCGAAAGCGTATTCGACCTCGTCTGGACAGTAAGCGCGGACGGACCGGTGACCTACCGGGACATTTACCATCAGAATGAAGTAGAGATGTCGGCATACAACTTCGAGCAGGCGGATATCGAATCATTGCTGTACTGGTTCGATGCGTGCGAGCGTGAGAGTGGGCGCCTGATCGAGGCAGGCCTGCCGTTGCCGGCCTACGAAATGGTGCTCAAGGCATCTCACACCTTCAACCTGCTGGATGCACGCAGCGCCATCTCGGTTACGGAACGTCAACGCTATATTCTCCGCGTGCGCACCCTGGCGCGCCGGGTTGCCGAGGCCTATCACGAGCGCCGTGCAGCTCTCGGATTTCCCATGCTGGCGGCCGCAGGCAAGCCATCATGACCGGGAAACATGACCTGCTGATCGAGATCGGCACCGAAGAGCTTCCTCCCCTGGCATTACGCCGTCTGGCTGAGTCCTTCAAATCTTCGCTGAGTAATTTACTCGACGAGCACGAGCTGAAGCATGGCACCAGTCATGCCTATGCCTCGCCACGCCGGCTGGCTGTCCTCGTCGAGGATGTACCCTTGCATCAACCTGATCGGGAAGTGATACGGCGCGGCCCGGCACTGATGGCATCTTTCGACGAGGACGGCAACCCTACCCAGCCCGCTGAAGGATTCGCACGCTCCTGCGGTGTGACTGTCGCGGAACTCGATCAACTTGAAACCGACAAGGGCAGTTGGCTGGCCTGGCGCATGCGGGAGACTGGCAAACCGGCGAAGGAAATCATTCCTGAACTCATCGAACATGCACTCAGGGCACTGCCGATGCCCAAGCGCATGCGCTGGGCCGACCGCAGCGAAGAATTCGTACGCCCGGTGCACTGGATAGTGTTAATGCTGGGGGAGATGCCGGTCAGGGCGACAATACTCGGCTTGACGGCTGACCGTTACACATGGGGGCATCGTTTTCACCGTAACGAGAAACTGCCTATCACTGAGCCTGCCGCGTATGTGGAGACTCTGGAGAAACAGGGTTTTGTTCTCGTGGACATGGATAAGCGCCGTGACACCATACGCACTCAAGTGCTGAATGCCGCCACGGCCCTGGGTGGCAACGCGCTCATCGATGAGGCGCTGCTGGAAGAAGTCACCGCACTGGTGGAATGGCCATCGGTGATAACCGGTGGTTTTGATCGCCGCTTTCTTGAGGTTCCTGCGGAGGCGCTGATCTCGAGCATGCAGCACCACCAGAAGTTTTTCCCGGTCGTTGATGGCAACGGCAAGTTAATCCCGCACTTCATCACCGTGGCCAACATCGACAGCAAGGATCCAGCCATGGTGAAGGCGGGGAACGAACGCGTCATACGTCCACGCCTGGAGGATGCCGCATTTTTCTGGAATCAGGATCGCAAGCATCCACTGCGGCACCGTGCCTCCCAACTCGACACGGTCACCTTCCAGCAACAACTCGGCTCGCTCGGTGATAAGCAAAGGCGGATTGAAACCATCGCCACTTTCATTGCCAGGTCCGTCGGTTCCAGTGTTGACTATGCACGACGTGCGTCCATCTTGTGCAAGTGCGATCTACTGACCAGCATGGTCTTCGAATTCCCTGAATTACAGGGAATCATGGGGCGTTACTATGCCACACACGATGGCGAGCCTGCCGAAGTCGCAGCTGCACTGGATGAACAATACCAGCCGCGCTTTGCTGGAGACATACTGCCAGCCACGCGCACCGGCCAAGTGCTGGCCATCGCTGACCGGCTGGATACGCTGACAGGCATCTTCGCCATCGGCCAGCCACCCACCGGTGACAAGGACCCGTTTGGCTTGCGTCGGGCGGCGCTTGGCGTTTTGCGCATTATGATCGAGAGCGAGCTCGATCTTGACCTGCATGAAATAATTGCCATCACCGCCGCCATTATGCCGCCCCAGGTCAAGGCAGACAGGATTGCCGATGAGCTGTTTACCTTCATGATGGAACGCCTGCGTGCATACTACCTCGATGCGGGCTACGATGGTGATGTCTTCGAGGCCGTACTGGCGCGCCGGCCCGTTCGCCCCATCGATTTTGAACAACGCATGCGCGCGGTAAAGGCATTTCGTAACCTGCCGGAATCGGAAAGCCTGGCAATCGCCAACAAGAGAATACGTAATATCCTGCGCAAGTCTGATACGGAGATACC
>JAHKKL010000073.1 GCA_020027635.1 Gammaproteobacteria bacterium | reverse complement strand
TCTGGTGGCGATGCGAGGCACGGTGGAGGGGTTGCCGATGGTGGCCGCCGCCTTCGAGTTCCGGTTCATGGGCGGTTCCATGGGCGCGGTCGTGGGCGAACGTCTTGTGCGCGCCGTCAACGCCAGTCTCGAACATAAAGTTCCCTTTGTCTGTTTCTCGGCCAGCGGCGGCGCCCGCATGCAGGAGGCCCTGTTTTCCCTCATGCAGATGGCGAAGACCAGTGCGGCATTGACGCGGTTGGCGGCGGCGGGCATACCCTATATCTCCGTGCTGACGGATCCAACCATGGGCGGGGTTTCGGCCAGCTTCGCTATGCTGGGCGACGTCAATATCGCCGAACCCAAGGCGCTGATCGGCTTCGCCGGACCGCGCGTTATCGAGCAGACCGTGCGGGAGACCCTGCCCGAGGGGTTTCAGCGCAGTGAGTTTCTGCTCGAACATGGCGCGATCGACATGATCATCGATCGGCGGGAGATGCGCGACAGAATCGTGAGTCTGCTGCGGATGCTGACAGGTCAGCCGGCACCGGCCGTGTCCGAAGCGGTGGCCGAGGCCTGAATGCGGCGACATGGGGCGGATCTGGCCGCTGACTGATTCCCGCACCCAACGCGCCTCACCCGGCCCGCTCGCAGGGTGATTTCCACGCGCTGATTTCTGTCGTAATCCAGTTGCCGATACCCATGCCGCGTTTCCAGACACTGGCGCAATGGCTGCAATGGCAGGAGACGCTGCATCCCCGGAAAATCGATCTGGGTCTTGCCAGGGTAGCCGGCGTCGCTACCCGAATGGGCGTGCTGCATCCCGCCCATGTCGTCATCACGGTGGCCGGCACCAATGGCAAGGGATCCTGCGTGGCCACGCTCGAGGCCATCCTCCTGGCCGCCGGTTACCGGGTTGGCAGCTATACCTCGCCGCACCTGCTGCGCTACAACGAGCGCATCCGCATCAATGGCAAGGATATCGACGATGACAGTCTGTGCGCGGCATTCCAGACGGTGGATGATGCGCGCGGGGAAATAACACTGTCCTTTTTTGAATTCGGTACCCTGGCGGCCTTGCGGTTGTTTTGCGATACCGCCCTCGATGTCGCCCTGCTGGAGGTTGGTCTGGGCGGAAGGCTGGATGCCGTCAATATCGTTGACCCGGATGTCGCCATGGTGACATCCATCGGGATTGATCACGTGCAGTGGCTGGGTGATAACCGCGAGGCGATCGCCCGGGAAAAGGCCGGAATATTCCGCAACGGGCGTCCTGCAATCGGCTGCGAGGCTTCGCCCCCGGCGAGCCTGGTGCAGGCGGCCCGGGAGGCCGGTGCGCTATGGTATGGCCTTGGCGGGCAATTTAACTTTGTGCCGCGCAAGGATTCCTGGGACTGGAACGGGCCGTCAAGCCGCTATGCTGACTTGCCGCTGCCGGCGTTGAAGGGGCCGCATCAGCTTGCGAACGCCGCCGGCGTGCTGATGGCGCTGGAGCTGCTGCAGGAACCTCTGCCGGTCAGTGTAACGGCGATCCGCAACGGTCTGCAGGGTGTTGCGCTGGCGGGACGCTGCCAGTTCATCCCGGGAACGGTGGAAATGATCCTTGATGTTTCCCATAATCCCCATGGCGCCAGCCGTCTGGCCGAGGTGCTCGGGTTGTTTCCCTGTACGGGTCGAACCCATCTCGTTCTGGGCATGCTCGAAGACAAGGATGTCGGCGGGTTCGTGTCCGCGCTGTCATCCGCGGTGGACCTCTGGTACCCGGCCGGTCTGGACAACCCGAGGGGTTTGTCGGCTGATGAGTTGTGCCAGCGGATGCGCGGCCTGCTGCCTGTGCACCGGGTACATCCCTGCAAGGATGTACCCGCGGCCTGTCGCGAGGCCGGTGCGAACGCCGTGGCCGGCGACAGAATCGTCGTGTGCGGTTCCTTTTTTACCGTAGCAGCCGCGATAGCAGGTAAGGTATAGTCACACCCGCACGGCAAGGGCCGGTTTACGGAAATACACCGCGAGGAAACCATGGATCAGATGCTGAAGCAACGACTGATTGGTGCCATCGTCATCATTTCCCTGGCCGTTATCTTCATACCCATGATACTGGAGGGGCCGGATGATGAGTTGTCGCCACGCACCCAGGACATGCCACCACCGCCGATGATAGCCTACCAGGCTGAAGTGGAACAGCCGGTGCCTGCAGGGTCGCCCGAACCCGCCGAAACGCAGGCCGCTGCCGTCACGGAGCAGGAGGTGTCGGCAATACCCGAACCCTCCGCGCCACAAACCGAAGTCATCACCAGTCAAGCCGAAGCACCCGTCAAACAACCCGAACCCGTTGAAAGTGCGAAAACTGTCAAACCCGCCGTCGTCAAGCAACCGCTGCCTAAAGCACCGCCCAAGACCACGGCCGGGCCTGCTATCACCCAGGGCGCCTGGATTCTCCAGGTAGGCAGCTTCAGCCAGCAAGCCAACGCCGTGAGTCTGCGGGATCGTTTGAAAAAATCCGGTTACCAGGCATCGGTGCAGGATAGTAAAGGCGCGGACGGTCATGTCTACCGGGTACTGATCGGGCCGGTGAGTGACCGCCAGGCGGCGGAAAAGTTGCGCGACAAACTGGCACGAGAGCAGAAGCTTACGGCCATGGCATTGGAGAACAAGTGACAGGCCCCGCGATTTCACATAGCGGTTGGCGTCGCATGTCTGCTAAAATACCCGACTTCCGGATTTCCTATGTAAAGTCAACGGGCTTTGCCGTATCGCCCGTATAAAGTTCGAGGAATATTCAGTAATGGCCTGGATCGATATTGCGATAATTGCGCTGGTTGTCCTGTCGGCGGTGTTGAGTCTCTTCCGCGGTTTTGTCAAGGAGGCACTGGCGCTCGCATCATGGCTGGTTGCCCTCTGGATCGCGATGATTTTCTATGAGGACGTGGCAGTTGTACTGGCGAAGTGGATATCGGAACCCTCACTCCAGAAGATTCTCGCGTTCAGTATCCTGTTCATCACGGTACTGCTGCTCGGAGCGGTCATCAATTACCTGGCGGGCAAGCTGGTAGTGAAAACCGGTCTGGCCGGTACTGACCGGATGCTCGGTGTGTTATTCGGCATGGCCCGCGGAGCCGTCATCGTCGCCATCCTGGTCCTGCTCGCCGGTCTGACACCCATGCCCCATGATCCCTGGTGGCAGGATTCACATCTGCTGAAATACTTTCAGGACTTCGCCATGTGGATGCGGAATTATCTTCCCAAGGAAATCGCGGACAATATTTCCTACGTCTAGCTGATCCCGGGATGTTCGGCAACTGAGAGTCGGTTATGTGCGGCATCATAGGCATCGTTGCTTACGGCCCGGTCAACCAGTCAATCTATGACGGCCTGACCGTGCTGCAGCACCGGGGACAGGATGCGGCCGGTATCATGACCTCTGATGGTGGCCGCCTGTACCTGCGCAAGGACAATGGCCTGGTGCGCGATGTCTTCCATACCCGGCACATGCTGCACCTGCACGGCAACATGGGCATCGGTCATGTGCGCTATCCGACGGCCGGCTGCCAAAGCTCCGCCGAAGCGCAGCCGTTCTATGTCAATTCCCCCTACGGCATCAGCCTCGCCCACAACGGCAACCTCACCAATGCCAACAAGCTGAAGCAGGAAGTGTTTCAGGAAGACCTGCGCCAGATCAACACCGATTCGGATTCCGAGGTCCTGCTGAACGTCGTTGCCCACGAGCTGCAGAAACGCGGCAAACTCCGCATGGAACTGGATGATGTGTTTGCCGCCGTTGCCGGCGTCCACAAACGCTGCAGGGGTGCTTATGCCGCCGTTGCCATGATTACCGGCTACGGTGTGCTTGCCTTCCGCGACCCCTTTGGCATCCGCCCGCTCGTATTCGGCAAGCGGGAAACGGCGCAGGGAACCGAGTACATGGCGGCATCGGAGAGCGTGGCCCTGGATGCCCTGGGATTTGAGCTGATTCGCGATGTCGAGCCGGGCGAGGCCGTATTTTTCGACACCAAGGGTGGTATACATACCCGCCAGTGCGCGGGGAAGACCATCAAGTCACCCTGTATCTTCGAATATGTCTACCTGGCGCGGCCGGATTCCATCATCGACAACGTCTCCGTCTACAAGGCGCGCCTGAGGATGGGGGAAAAGCTCGCCAGGAAAATCCAGCGTGTGCGCCCGGATCATGATATCGATGTGGTCATTCCGATCCCGGATACCAGCCGCACCTCGGCGCTGCAGCTCGCCAATCACCTCGGACTCACCTATCGCGAGGGATTCATCAAGAACCGTTACATCGGCAGAACCTTCATCATGCCGGGCCAGCAGCAGCGCAAGAAATCGGTGCGCCAGAAACTCAATGCCATCGACCTGGAATTCAGGGGCAAGAACGTGTTGCTGGTGGACGATTCGGTGGTGCGCGGCACCACATCGTCCCAGATCATTCAGATGGCGCGTGAGGCCGGCGCGCGCAAGGTGTATTTCGCCTCCGCCGCCCCGCCGGTGCGCTACCCGAATGTCTATGGAATCGACATGCCGGCAAGCAATGAGCTGATTGCGCACGGACTCACGGAGGAGGAGGTTTGCCGCGCCATCGGAGCGGACTGGCTGGTGTACCAGGATCTCGATGACCTGATCGACGCCGTCGCCAAGGGTAACCCGTCGATCGAACGCTTTGATGCCTCGGTTTTCACCGGCGAGTATATTACCGGTGATGTCGGGGATGACTATCTCAACGACCTGCAGACCAGCCGGAGCGACGCTGCCAAGAAGGAACGGCGCGACAGCGATGACGAAGTCATCGACCTGCACAACACCGCCTGAGCGCGGATCCGCCGTTGACAATGCGCCTTGATTTAAACTAGCCTGCCCGGGCAGCGCCGATTTGATTTCAGCTTGCGGGCGCTTACAAATACAGCTAAGCGACGGCACCTGCTTTCGCGTGGCTGAAAGCGGGTTTTTTTATGCCTACAGGGATGTAGGTACGCCGCGAAGCGCAGGGATGCGCAGGAGCGACGGGCCAGGGATGTAGGTACGCCGCGAAGCGCAGGGATGCGAAGGAGCGACGGGCCAGGGATGTAGGTACATCGCGGAGCGATGAGCCGTCAGGATATTCAAAACCTACCGCCACAATTCGTATTCCGTCACAGGGGGATGGGCCTGCCGGAGATGAAACATGTCAACAGAATTTGATGATCTAGCCTTCGACACCAGAGCCGTCCGCGCCGGCCAGCAGCGTACTCATGAGGGCGAACATGCAGAGGCGATATTCCCGACCTCCAGTTATGTCTTTGCGAATGCGGCCGAGGCGGCCGCGCGCTTCTCCGGCGAACAGCCCGGCAATATCTATTCCCGTTTCACCAACCCGACGGTGCGCACCTTCGAGCAGCGGCTGGCGTCCCTGGAAGGCGGTGCCTGCTGCGTGGCGACTTCCTCGGGCATGGCGGCAATCCTCTCGACCTGCGCCGGTCTGCTCAAGAGCGGCGATCATATCGTTTCCTCGCGCAGCATCTTCGGAACGACCACGGTTCTTTTTACCACGTACTTTGCAAAGTTCGGTGTAGAGACTACCTTCGTGCCGCTGGCGGACCTGGACGCGTGGGAGGAGGCGATACGTCCGGAAACCCGGCTGTTGTTCATCGAAACACCCTCCAATCCGCTCACCGAACTGGCCGATATCCGCCGGCTGGCGGATATCGCACACGCCAGGGGCTGTCTCCTGGCCGTGGACAACTGCTTTTGTACGCCGGCGCTGCAGCGGCCCCTGGAGCTGGGTGCCGATATCGTCATCCACTCGGCCACCAAGTACCTGGACGGGCAGGGGCGCTGCATCGGCGGGGCGGTTGTTGGGGATACCGAGCGCGTCGGCAAGGACGTCTACGGATTTCTGCGCACGGCGGGTCCGACCATGAGCCCGTTCAATGCCTGGGTTTTCCTCAAGGGACTGGAAACACTGACGCTGCGGATGAAAGCCCACAGCGCCGGCGCACTGGTGCTGGCCAGATGGCTGGAACAACAACCGGCGGTGGCTCGCGTGTATTATCCCGGGCTCGAATCCCACCCGCAGCATGAACTTGCCGTCCGCCAGCAGCAGGGATTCGGAGGGATTGTTTCCTTCGACGTGAAGGGCGGGAAGGAAAGCGCCTGGACCGTGATCGACGCGACCCGGGTATTTTCCATTACCGCCAACCTGGGTGATGCCAAGAGCACCATCACGCACCCGGCCACGACGACCCACGGCCGCCTGACGCCGGAACAACGCGCGGCGGCCGGGATATCGGATGGCCTCATCCGGCTCGCGGTCGGACTGGAATCCGTCACCGACCTGCAAGCCGACCTTGCCCGGGGGCTTGCCGCCATTCGACGCTGAGGCGCTTATGAAATACCGGTACCGGGAGTGGCTGGCCATCAACGCCACCTCGCGCTGACGTCGGCCGTCGTGGTCCGCCAGGGCTTTATTCCGTCCCAGAGACACGCACCCGCATGAACCCGTTCGATGTGACGCGCGCTGACCTGCGGGCAATCTTCGCGTCCGCCCTTGAGGCCGTCAACGGCCGCCGTTGTACAGCCGCCTTTCTGGCGGTTTATCCGCCGTCTCGCCGTGTGTTCCTCGTCGCCATGGGAAAAGCCGCCGGCGCCATGTCGACCGGGGCTCTGGATGTCCTGGGTGACCGGCTGTGCCGCGCCCTGGTCGTATCCAAGCCGGGGCATGTGGATGCCCATCTGGCGAATGATCGCCGGTTCACCTGTCTCGAAGCCGCGCACCCGGTGCCGGATCAGCGGAGTCTTGCCGCCGGCGATGCCCTGATCCGCTTCCTGGAACGTGTCCCGGATGATGCCGAGCTGCTGTTCCTGATCTCCGGAGGCACCTCGAGCCTGGTCGAGGTGCTGCCGACCGGTCTGACGCTTGCCACGCTGCAAAAAGTGAATCACTGGCTGCTCGGCAGCGGGCTGCCGATCGGTGAGATCAACCGCATCCGCCAAGCGCTTTCCTGCATCAAGGGTGGCCGCCTGGCAAGGTCGCTGGGAGGCCGGGACGCCCGCGTTCTGATGATCTCCGATGTGGCCGGAGATGACCCCGCGATCATCGGATCCGGATTGTTGTACCCGGCCGCGGCAGTTCCGGTGGCTACTGTAGGACTGCCGAGTTGGTTGGAGGCGCTGGTTGCCCGATCCGGGGTAGCCTGGGATGAGGAGGCGGCTTGTCACAGACCAGTCGCTCATTACGTCATCGCCCGGCTTGAAGATGCGCTCGAGGCCGCCGCCGCTCATGCCCGCCGTCTGGGTTACCCGGCCAATATTCTTCCCGCCAGGCTTTCCGGCGATGCCGTGGCGGCAGGCCGGGCGATCGTGGACTATCTGGCGGACAAGCCGGCCGGTAGTTATCTCTGGGGCGGAGAACCCACTGTCCGGTTGCCCGCGCGGCCGGGTCGGGGAGGTC
>JAHKKL010000387.1 GCA_020027635.1 Gammaproteobacteria bacterium | reverse complement strand
TGCTGCGCCGCTTAGGGCTAGCCGCGGCGCTCGGCCGGGGCGAGCAGGCCGAGCGCCGCCTGACCAACCTGCTGCACCTCGGCGAGTTGCTGCAACAGGCCTCCAAGGCGCACCCGGGCATGGACGCATTGCTGGGATGGTACCGGGAGCAGCGCAACCGCGGCGCGACGGAAGAAGCGGAGTTGCGCCTGGAAAGCGATGAAGCGCTGGTGCAGATCGTCACCATCCATGCCAGCAAGGGGCTGGAGTATCCGGTGGTCTTCGTGCCCTACCTGTGGGGCTGCAGACCGCGCGCACTGAACGGCTTGCTGGGGTTTCACCGCGGCAATGAGGCGTGCCTGGATGCCGGCTCCGACGCCATCGAGGACCATCTCCTCCTCGCCGAGCAGGAGCGCCTGGCCGAGGACGTGCGCCTGGCCTACGTGGCGCTGACCCGCGCGGAGGCCGCCCTCTACCTGGTGTGGGGGCGAGCCGGGTCCAGAGACGGTTCCGCCGGCCAAACCGCGCTGGCCTGGTTGCTGCACCCGCACCAGGCGCGGGAACGGCTGGCTGCGGAACGCCCGGACGCGTTCGCCGGCCTGGCGGATCTGGAGCCGGATCTGTGCCGGCTGGCGGAACGGGCGCGAGGCGACATCGTCGTTGCCTCGCTGCCGCCGCCCGCGGCGGCGACCGCCGGGCCGCCGGAGGAGCGGCCGGAAGTGCTCTCGCCCCGGCGCTTCACCGGCCACATCGCCACCGACTGGCGGATCAACAGCTTTTCCGCCCTGACCCGCGATGTCCATTCCGGGCCGGCCATCCCGCGTGCCGGCGCGGCGGATGATCCGGCGCTGCAATTCCCGGCGGGCAGCCATGTCGGGTCCTATCTTCACCTGCTGCTCGAATGCCTGGACTTCCGGGGCGATGTCGAGCGGCAGGTGCTGCAGCACAGCGCGCAGGTCGCCGCGCGCTTTAACCTGGATCACGAACGCTGGGGCGCGAGCGCGGCCGAGTGGCTCGCGCGGGTGATCGCCACGCCGCTCGATGCGCGGGGGCTGCAACTGGCGCAACTGCCGCCGCAGGCGCGGCTCAACGAACTGGAGTTCGACTTCTCCACGCGGCGGGTCGACATCCCTTCCCTGAATGCCTTGCTGGAACAGGCGGCCGGTCGGCCTCTGCCGCCGCTCGAGGTCGCCACTTTCCGGGGCATGGTCACCGGCATCATCGACCTGGTGTTCGCGCATGAGGGCCGGTTTTATATCGCCGACTACAAGAGCAACTTCCTCGGCGGACAGTTCGGCGACTATGAACGGCCCGGGCTCGAGCGGGCCGTGTACGAACGCCGCTATGATCTGCAGTACCTGCTCTACACCCTGGCGCTGCACCGCTATCTGCGCCAGCGCCTCGGCGGTTACGACTATGCGCGCCATTTCGGCGGGATCCACTACCTGTTCCTGCGCGGCATGCGGCCGGAAAGCGGACCGGCCTGCGGGGTGTATTTCGACCGGCCCGACTTGGCGCTGGTGGAGGCGCTGGACCTGCAAATATTCCACCCGGATGAGGCGGTAACGCCATGAGCGATGTCCTGCGACATCTGATGGAATCCGGCGGACTCCCGCCGCTGGCGTACTACTTTGCCCGCTTCGTGGCGCGCGGCTGCGGGGTGGATGAGGGTGGTCTGCTGGCCCGGAGTGCTGCCCTGGTCAGTCTGCGCAACCTGCAGGGCGACGTCTGCGTGGACCTCGCGGAGTATGCGGGTAGACCCCTGTTCGGGGATGACGACGAGGCATCGCGCGAGCTTCCCCGTGCACCGGCGCTCGGCGAGTGGCTGGAGGTGCTGGCCGCTGCGACCTGGGTGGGTCGGCCCGGCATCAGCGCGCCGCTCATCCTGGATAACCACCGCCTCTATCTCGGCAAGTACTGGCAGTACGAACAGACAGTGGCCGAGGCCCTGCGGGAGCGTCTGGAATCCGTGGCGGCACTGGACGCGGGGCGGCTGGCCGATGGCCTGCAGCGTCTGTTCAGGGAAGCGCAGGACGGTACGACCGATTGGCAGAAGGTCGCGGCGGCGATCGCGGTCAGCCGCCGTTTTGCCGTGATCTCGGGCGGACCGGGTACCGGCAAGACCACCACCGTGGTGAAGGTGCTGGCGCTGCTGCTGGAACAGGACCCGGGATTGCACATCGCCCTGGCGGCGCCCACCGGCAAGGCGGCGGCGCGCCTCACGGAAGCCATCCGCGGCGGCAAGGGCCGCGTCGACGCGGCGACCGGAGTGCTGGCCCGCATACCGGAGGAGGCGAGCACGTTGCACCGGCTGCTGGGCGCGGGGGTTGGCAGCAGCTTCCGCTACAACCGGGATAACCCGCTGGTGCTCGACTGCCTGGTGGTGGACGAGGCTTCGATGATCGACCTGCCGCTGATGGCCCGCCTGCTCGAGTCGCTGCCGGCCCGAAGTCGTCTCATCCTGCTCGGCGACCGCGACCAGCTGGCTTCGGTCGAGGCGGGCAATGTGCTCGGTGATATCACCGGTCACGGCGAGGAGATCCGCTACAGCCGGTCGCAGATCGATTTCCTGGGAGGTTTCGGCATGGCAACCGGCGGCGGGCCGCCGCCGGGCGCGGCACCGTCTCCGCGCATCGCCGATGCCGTGGGATTGCTGCGGGTCAGCTACCGTTTTGCCGGTGACAGCGGCATCGGCGAGCTGGCGCGCCGGGTCAATGCCGGGGAAGGGGAGGCGGCGTTCCGGTTGTTCGGGGACGGCCGGTACCGCGATATCGCCTGG